>CAYOTU010000357.1:0-4301 GCA_964406905.1 uncultured Myxococcales bacterium
CGACAAAAAACACCTCCGCTTCTTGCGGCGGCTCGACGATTGCTCACCCTCGCTTTGGCGAAAAGGGCGAAACACGAGTCAGCCGCCTCGTCCAACTCAGCGCCCGCACCGGCCCACTCCCGCAGCGGCCCCAGGAGAACCCGGGGCGGCAAACACGGAGCCAGGTGGTCGCGTTTGCGCTGCTCAGTCTGCTCGGTCATCCTCGCCTCCGGTCGGGCTCAAGTCTTCCGCTCCACGGTGAACGCGGCCAGCTCGCGCAGGGCTTCGGCCGCGGAACCGAAAGAGGACAGGGCCGCCACCGCCTCACCCCGAAGCTGCTCCGCCAGCTCCTTCGCCCCGGCGAGGCCGAGGAGGGAGACGTAAGTGTTCTTCTCTTGCCGGGCGTCCTTGCCCGCTGTCTTTCCCAGGGCCTCGGTGGTCGCAGTGACATCCAGGATATCGTCCGCCACCTGAAAGGCCAGGCCGAGGCGATCCGCGTACCGGGTCACCGCGCGGAGCTGCGTCTCGTCAGCCCCTCCCAGGAGCGCGCCGCTGCGGGCCGCAACGCGAAACAGCCTGCCGGTCTTGAGCCGATGCATATGCTCCAGGTCTTCGCTGCCGATACGGGTCTCCGTCGACTGAATATCCAGCACCTGTCCACCGACCATACCGCCGGCTCCCGCGGCCGCGACGAACTCGCTAACGAGGCGTTGCCCCAGGGCCGCGTGCTCAAGCGGGAGGTCCCGCGACACCAGGGCGAAGGCCTCGGTCAGGAGCGCGTCCCCCGCGAGGATCGCCATGGCCTCCCCGAAGCGCACGTGGCACGACGGCCGCCCCCGCCGCAGGTCATCGTCGTCCATGGCCGGGAGGTCGTCGTGGATCAGCGAGTAGGTATGGATAAACTCCAACGCGCAGGCAGCGGGCATCGGATCCGGCGCGGCGGAGGTGAAGAGGCCGCGGACGGTCAGGAGCAGGGCCGGCCGCAGGCGCTTGCCCCCGCCCAGCAGGGAGTAGCCCATGGCCTCGCGCAGAGCGTCGGGTCCCTCCACCCTCGCAACGAACTCCTCGAGCGCGGCCTCGATCCGAACCGCTAGCTCCAGCATTGCCGATGGATAGGCCATGGGGTGCGAACCTCCTCGTCCTGCGCCCGCGGACGCAGATTGCATGGCATGGGTTTTATCTGAAAACCATCTGCCTTTCTCGAAAAGGATACGATACTGTGCGGCCCGGGAGAAGAGATTGGCCCCTTGGGTTTCTGGGCAAATTCAAGGGGTAGGCCGAAGGGTGATGTCCGCAATGGCCCGGAGGCCGCCCAACTCGAAGGTCACGCCCAGGTTGGCGGAGGTGACCTTGTCCAGTGGGGGCCTGAGGAGGCCGGGGCCGGCTTTTGGCGACGCTGGGTGGCCGTACAGGGCGGACTCCATGGTGGCCCACTTGTCGCTCCACGTGTAGTCCCCGCCCCCGGGGCAGCGGAGGCTGATCCCCCAGATCTCCTCGTGGACATCCACGGGGTCACGGTCGGGGAAGAGCCGCCGCCACTCGTTGAGCACGGGCAGGTTGGCCCAGGCCGCGGCCTGGACCTGTCGTCGCTGCTTGTGCCCATCGATACGGTCGAGGAGACCCAGGGTGCTCCCGTCCACTTGCATGCCGACCTGGCGGCCGAGCCAGGGCGCACCCCCGTGTTCCTTTGACGCGGCGTCTGTCCGATCCAGGGCCCGGCGCAGGAGGTCCTCGCTCAGGGTCAGCAGGAGCCGCTTCCCCGTGACCGCGTAGTAGACAGCGAAATCCTTGGGGAGGTCGTCCATTTTCCGGGGAGCGACCCGCACGTATACATGGTCGCCGTGGGTCCGGTTCTCCCAGGAGAGGATGTTCGGCGCGGTCTGCTCCAGGAACCCTCGGAACGAGGCCAGGAACGCGGTCACCTTCATGACGCTGGAGACCTCCACCCGCAGGCCGACTGGGACGCGGTCCAGATGCTCCTCAAAAAAATCGCCCGAATCCGGCGCGGCGGCCATCTCCTCCCAGAAGGGATCCTGGTCCGCATAGATGACCAGGGAGTCCCCGAGCCACGAAAACGCGCCCCCTTCCACACCGGGAAGCATGGAGGACGCCACGCCGCCCATCTGCTTGAACAAGCTCGAAGACTTGTCGATAGACATGCCGTAGCGCACCAGCGCGTCCCCGTGGGGATCACCCGCGTCGGGGGCCATGGACGCGCCCGCTGTGAGTTCGATGAGTTCCCGGTATTCCGAGCCCTGGATCAGAGGAAAGACTGACAGGTCCACCGTGATGCGGTCCCCGCTGATCGTGAACCGCGCACCGATGGGATCGAAGTAGCGGCTCCAGCTATGCTGGTAGAAGTCCCGGAAACGGGCGTACGCGTCGGCCTCCGCCCGGGTGACGGTCTCCAGGGGGAACTCTGCAATGGGGGTCTGGAAGGAGAGGGTCCCGTATATCTCTGAGCGGAGCGCAGCGGGCCCGCTCAGGATCTGCCCCTCATCCACGGCCTGGGCCGTACGCGCAGCGAGGACACCCGCTGCGCGTATTCGCCGGGAGGACAGGATCCGGGATCTGGGTCCGGCCCATGCCCGCAGCGCTGCGTCGGTCACCACCAGAAACGCTGTCTCATCATCGGTCCCCAGGGGGTAGCGGTCGCGGAAGAAACGATACTCGGGGGTCTTTGCCAGCGCATCAAACTCTCCGCCGAGGACGTTGACGATCCGGTTTACCTGGACCATGGAGTTGGTGACCAGGAGGCCCCCGGGGATGGGCATGATATATGATGAGATCCGCCGATCCGGGGTCACGACTCCGTAGATCACGCGCCCATCCCGCACAGCCAGGGAGCGCCGCGCATCCGGGTGGGCTCCCAGGGCCAGGTAGTGCTTGAAGAGGAGGTAGAGGAACGGGGCGCGGCTATGGGTCTCCACCAGGACCGCCACGTCCGAGCCTGTCCGCAAGAAGGGATCCGAGCCGGTGACCGCCACAGCGCCAGTCCCTGCCGCGGCGAGGAAGCGGTTGGCACCCGAGAGGGAGACGCATAGCTGACGCTGGGTCCGTTCCCAGGTGCGCGCGTCCGTGGATCGAGTGTCGAGCCAGGAGAGCACCGGCGCACCGGCTCCACGGGCCTCGTCCACCAGGCGAACAAGGGACCTCACCGAGGGAAGGAATACTGCGTACTGAGCGGCGGGCACCTTGTGTGCGAGGGAATCCGTGGCCGGGTCTTTGCCCTCCAGGAGGGGCGCCCAGTCGATCTCCTCAACGGTTATCCCCTCGATGTCCGCCAGAGGGACCTGCTCCCCCTTGTCATCCTCGGGGGTAAGCAGGCGATCCAGTTGGAGGTTCTCCGCTACAGCCCGTCCCCCGGAGAAGAGCCGAAAGGTCTCATCCAGATCGCCGCCGCGCGAGCTGCGAACAAGCTCCGGATCGTTGGAGATCTCCCCCGCTGCCTTGCCGAGGCGCTCTACACGCAAGGCCCAGGCCCGCTGCCGGAACCAGGCACTCCCTGGGACCCCCTGGGATACCAGGGCCTGGAAGTGCCGTTCCCCCGCGTCCAGGACCGCGTCCCGAGCCTCGGCCATGGCCGAGGCCGCGGGGATCCGAAATCGCAGGGTACGGACCTCCCTGTCCCTCCTGCCGGTGAGGATCACACGTCCGGTGACGTCCCCCGGGGTGGGGCGCCTGATATACAGGTGGGTCTCGAACAGCTCGAAAAGGTGCCACTCCGAGGCATCGGCAGCGCGGTCCAGCCAGGCCTCCCCGGGACCGTCGAGGATTACCCGGGGCGCGGCTATGGCGCGAAGCCGCCAAGACAGCGCCTCGTGCTCCCCTGGGGCGGGGAGGCTCCCCTCGGTGACCTCCACCTTATCGAGAGGAACATCGAAGAATACCTCTTTGTCTCGCGCGAAGGACGGAAAGGCGAGCAAGAAACACAACAGCACGGCAGGGAGAGCTCTCATCATGAGTTCCTCCTTTTGGCCATGGGGATGGCCAGACGCAGTAGCGGCGCCACATTGTCCGGGTTGGCCAGGGAGAGGTTCGAAATGATCCCCAAGATCGGCAACCAGGAAAAGAGGGGCGCGCTGTAGCCCTCGGTGAGTTCCGGATGCATCCTCCGAATACGAATCAGGGAGACCTTCTGGGGTCCCCCGGAGTCGGGCACGGGTTTTCTGGAATCAGTGCTCACGGATCCTCGCCGTCTGATGGCTCCAGGCAGTCAGTCTAGACCAGGGTGGCCGGAAGGATCAAGGAGCAGCGGGCGCGCCTCCAGCCGTGATCGAAATTGTCGCTCGGCTCAACACGTCTGGTTCCGTTCAAGCAAG
>CAYOTU010000358.1:0-4270 GCA_964406905.1 uncultured Myxococcales bacterium
GCGGTGACTCTGGTGATCGTCGGTGCCCTGGGCTGGAACCTGAAGTACCTGGAGATGGATCCCTCGATCAGGAACATGTTGCCCAAGGACCTTCCCGAGTGGGTCAACCTCAAGGACTTCGAGGAGACTTTCGGCGCGTCGGACCTCCTGCTGGTATCTGTGGAGACGGACGATCTCATGGCGCCGGAGACCATCGAGGCACTCTATGGTCTCCACTGCTCCCTGGAAGCGCTGGACGACGTCGACCGTGTCCTCTCGGTTTTCGAGATGAAGTATCTGGAGGCCCGTGACGGCAGCTTCCGGCCCGTGGACCTCCTGGACCCGGGCGATCCCCCCGAGACGCCGGAGGAGCGGGCCGAGGTCGCTCGCAGGATCCGTTCAGAGGCGCTCTTCTCCGGAACGATTGTTTCTGAGGACCTGCGCTACTGCTCCTTCATCGTTCTCCTCGAGGAGGACTTCGACGATGCGGGCATCGTCGAAGCAGTGGACGCCGCGGTCGCTGCCTCCGGTGTGGACGCTGTGGTGGTGGGCCTGCCCAAAACACGCATCTCCGTCACCGGCGGGATGCAGGGGGACATGAAGCTTTTTCTGCCACTCGGCATCGTCCTGATGATCGGGCTATTGGTGGTGAGTTTCTGGAGCTGGCTTGGCGCGATTCTGCCCCTCCTGGTCGTGATACTCAGCATCACCTCGACCTTCGGGCTCATGGGTTTTCTGGGGGAGAAGGTTCGGTTTGTGACGGTGATCATGCCCGTCATGCTCATAGCGATCGCCAACGACTACGGGATCCACCTGGTTTCCCACTATCTGGGGAGGGTCAGCGAGGCTCCTGATCGCGACGTCAGGGTGAGCGCCTGGCTGGCGACCCGGTCCCTCTCGATTCCTGTCCTGGCCGCGGGCCTGACCACGGTGGCGGGCTTCCTGACCTTGACCTCCCATGTGATCCCTTCAGCGCGGATCCTCGGTCTCCTGTCCGCCTTCGGGATCATAGTGGCCTTCGTCCTGACCCTGACCTTCATCCCCGCGATGCTGTCGGTCCTGCCGAAGCCCCCCCACGCGATCAAACATTTTCGAGACGGCCCCCTTGCCCGGATGCTGGACGGCTTCGCCATGTGTCTGAAGCGTCACGGGATAGCGTTGGCCATTTTGCTGGTGGTCATCGGGGCCGCCTCCATGACAGGGATTCCGAGAATCATCATAGACACGGACCCGATCCATTATTTTCACAAGAGCGATCCCATCCGTGTGGCCAACGAGCAGGTCAACGAGATCTTCGGCGGGTCGGTGCAGATGAACGTCGTCGTCGAGGGGGACATCAAGGACCCCAGTATCCTGGCCCACATGGAGGAGGTCGAGGAATTCCTGGAGGGGCGGGAACTGGTCTCTCATGTCACCTCCATCGTCCAGCCCATCAAGCGCATGAACCAGGCCTTCCACGAAAACGATCCGGCCTGGTACAAACTCCCGGAGCGCCGAAACATGGTGGGCGACTTCCTGCTCCTCTACTCCATGGCCGCGGATCCGTCGGATTTTGATCACATGGTCGAGTTCGACTATACCAAAGCCCAAATTGCCGCGCGGGTAGCCAGCACAAGCAGTACCCAGCAGCGGCGCCTGGTCATGGACACCCAGGACTACCTTGAGCAGCATCAGGACCAGGGTATTTTTCCCATGGTCACGGGCTTCGTCTCGGTGCTGGGGGTCCTGGTGGATCTCATCGTTCGAGGTCAGCTCATCAGCCTCGCTGTGAGCCTGTTCCTGGTGATGCTGATCACCACGATGCTGTTTCGTTCGCTGGTGGCGGGGATCATGATCACGTTACCCCTGGTCTCGGCCATGCTCACGGTCTTCGGCCTCATGGGCTACATGGAGATCGAGCTGAATATCGCCACGGTGATGTTGTCCAGCATTCTCATCGGGGTCGGAGTGGATTATATGATCCACTTCGTCTGGCATTTCCGGGAGCATCTGGCCGTGGAGGACGATCCGTGGGAGGCGGTGCGGCAGACCCTGAATGAATCGGGGCGCGGAATCATCGTGAACGCGCTCTCGGTGATCATAGGCTTCAGCGTGATGCTCTTCTCCAATTTCATGCCGATCTTCTTCTTCGGCTTCCTCCTGACCCTCTCCATTGCGTCATGCCTCCTTGCGGCCCTTGTCCTGGTCCCCGTTCTGTCGATCCTGGTGAAGCCACGTTTCCTCTTCGGGGACGCAGAGCGCGCCCGCATCGCAGCGCGTATCGACGCCGCTACGACCCCGGTGCTTTCTGCGGACCCGCCCCCGATGTGGATGCGTATCTTCATCCGTGGGAGTGTCGTAGCGGGCGCTGCCGTGGTCGTTTGGGCCATCTGGGCGGTCGGGTCAATTCTCTACGGGTTCTACGGCGTGCTGGACGTCGGGCTGTGGTGGCCCGAGACCCTCGCTGTCCTCGGAAAAAACTGGGGCATCGCAGTCGCAATCTACGCGTTGATCAGCCTCAACGCCGCAGGCTTTGCCGAGTTCCGGTTCGGTCGGTCATTCGCCAAGGCCTTCGTACTCGCCATCCCCATGACCCCGCCCCTGATGATCGCACTC
Source organism: uncultured Myxococcales bacterium (assembly GCA_964406905.1). Lineage (GTDB taxonomy): Bacteria > Myxococcota_A > UBA9042 > CAIXZC01 > CAIXZC01 > CAZNWW01. Next base: position 2,575 of record CAYOTU010000358.1, read on the forward strand.
TGGGCGCGCCGGGGCAGGGCTGGGGTTTGATTAGATTGACTGAGGGATACAAGCACGGTCCCGGGGTGTGGATGGATTCGGGAAGCATCTTCTTATGGAAATGTGAGCCAAAGTCGCCCTTCGTCAAGCGCCTGCGCTGAGTCGCTTCCTCCGTCCCCACGCTTTTTTCCCACGCTTTTTCTTCGGCCGTCGCATCGACTGAATCCCCTGGCACGGAAGCTGCAGTTCCAGAGGCCGGGAGGTGCGGCATGGGACGAAATACCATGGCGATGGTGACGACCCTGGCGGTCCTGGTCTCGGGCTGCGTCGTGGACATCCCCATCGAGAAGGAGACCAAGGTCTTCACCGTCGAGGGCAGCGCTACGCTGCACGCAGCGGGGGCCCGGATTTTCGGCGAGATCGTGCGGCCCTACAAGGTGACGAGGACCATCGACAAGCGGGACCTGAGCACCGTGCGCTTGACGCGCTTCGCCCTGGAGGTGACCCCGGACGCGCAAGGCCCCGGGGATATCGACGACCTGGCCTTTATTGAGTCAGCGGTCCTCCTCATCGAGTCCCTGGACCCGGACGCGGACCTGCCCGTCAAGGAGATCGCCTGGTTCGATCTCCTCGCAGACGCGCCTGACGCGCCTAAGGAGATCGTCTTCGACGTGGACCGGTCCATCGAGCTGAGGCCCTACTTCCGTACGGGCTTCCGCCTCTCCTCCGAGTGCACCCACCTCATCCCCCCGGACGATGTCTCCATCATCGGCCGCGCGAAGTTCCTCGGCGAGCACGTGGTTTTCTGATCCGCAGAGTGGTGAATGTTTCACCGCGGTGTGTCGGATGTTTACGCCGAGCCATCCGCGGTGTCAGCAAGCCAAGTGAGAAAACGCGTTCGGGAAAACGCGTTCGGGACGGAGGATCCGTCTGGGCGCATGAACACGGGGGCATCGGCCTGTTTTGCCGACGAGCTGGCCTCGTGGGTCTACGACGGGGCCGAGGAGGCCGTGGTCATCGATGTCCGCACACCGGAGGAGTTCGCTGCGGGCCACATCGTGGATGCGATCAACCGACCTGCTACCGCACCCGTATCTTGATTGATGTCTCCCCCGTGGGGATGGTGATTACGCAGTCCTTCCAACGAGGCGGTCCCATGCGGGGCTTGGGATTCCGGGAGGCCGCCGTGCCCTCCGTGGGGATCCCGATTACGTTCCGATCCAGGCGCCCGTCATTGTCCTCGTCGTGGAACGCGGCGACCGCGTAGTCTCCCGGCGGGAGCTCTGGGAAGATCGCAGTGGCCTGGTGGCCGTTCACGGGAACCGTGAGGCCGGCGTAGACCAGCTTGCGCTTCGTCGGGAAGGTGTCCTCCGACGCGTGGAGGGCCACCTTGACCTTGCCCTTCTCGCTGCGGAGCCCCGTCACCTTCACGGTGAGGGTAGCGGTCGGACTGTCGTCCGACCGGGCAGCGCCGACGGTGATGACGGTCAACAGGGACGCGAGCAGACAGATCCTTCGCATGGGGCCCTCCATGCGGATGAGGATACCAAGCGGACCCACATCGGTACAAGGGCCGCGCCGCCCCGAGGAATCGGGGACTGCGAGGAATCGGGAAACGCGTTCGGGAAAACGCGTTCGGGACGGAGCGCTACGCTCGGGACGGGGGAGAATGTTCAGCGCATGAACACAGGCCGAGTCGTGGATCTTCGGGATTTTT
>CAYOTU010000359.1:0-4269 GCA_964406905.1 uncultured Myxococcales bacterium
GGCGCGAACCCGGTCGTCTGCCCCGCACCGATGGCCTGCCACGACCAGGGCGCCTGTGACCCAGGCACCGGGATCTGCACAGACCCGGTTCACGCGGACAACACCCCCTGTGACGACCTCGACCTTTGTACCCAGACCGATACTTGCCAGTCCGGCTTGTGCGTTGGTACCGACCCGGTGATCTGCCCGGATCCCGAGCCCTGCCACGACCTGGGCACCTGTGATTCGCAGACCGGGATCTGCTCGGATCCGCTGCTGGCCGACGGCACTCCTTGCGTCGACGTGTTCGATTGCACTGCCTCCGAATGCCAGACAGGCATCTGCATCTCCACGCCGGAGGAGTGCCCTGTTACAGGCGCGGAGCTGGAGTTCAACGGAAGCCGCGGCTATGAGACCGAGGTAGTCACCGACAACGGCGACGGCACCTATGACAGCCGGCTCTGGGACATGAGCGAGCCCTTTGGAGACGGAGTGCTTACAGCAGAGGCGGGCGGCACCATCTCTCCGCCTTTCGGATACACGGCAGAGACTGGTCCGGCGACCACCCTCGAAGTGGTCCTCTCCGCGGACACAGTCCACGCGGATGCACCCGGCTTCGTCGCGTACGCGTTCGTAACGGACGACCTCGGCGCGCCCGTGACCACCGCGGTCGAGTTCACCTTTGAAGCGGACGGTCAGACAGTGACCGTCGCGGGTACGTTGGAGGCCGACGGTCTCTACAGTGCGGCCTTTGTCATGCCGGCCTCGGCCTTTGTCGCCGGTGCGGTCGGCACGGTCACCGCAGAGGCCGACGGGCTGAGCGATTCCGGGGACGTGACCGGTGCCACGGAGACAGCCGCGCTGGATCTCCAGGCCTCGGGCTGGGTCGGCATAGAGCTGCCCCTGGGTCCGATTTTTGCCGGGACCGCGTTCAACGCGCCGGTCTACGTCAACACGGGCATCAACAACCTGGGCTCCTACGACTTCACCGTGACCTTCGATGACACGGTCCTCGAGGTTCTGACCGTCCTCGGTCCGGCTGGTGCCTCCGACATGGGCGCTCCTGAATTCAACGTGGCCGCTGGGAGCGTCTCTTTCAACGGCATCAACGGCAACCCGGGCGGCGGCACGGCCACCGGTGTCAAGGTAGCGGTGGCTCAGTTGCGGTTCCGCGTCCTCGCCGGCGCTGCCGACGATGCGCAGGGCCTGGTTCAGGGTACTGTGAACGGCCTGTTCAACGATGTCGGAGCGGCCGGTCTTCCGATTGTTTCAAAGACGGAGATCGTCGTTCGCGACGGTGACACCGGCCAGGGCGACACCGGCTATGTCACAGCCCGTCTAGTGGCCGCTCGGGGCCTCTTCGCGTCCATGGCGGATCGTACCCTGATCCACACCGAGCCGTTCACCGGCACCTCGGTCTTCGGCGCCACACATCCCGTGGCTCCCGCCGTCCTTAACGACGGCACCTGGAGCGACGTTTGGGTCCTGGCTGATTGCCAGTCATCGAACCCGGGCGTAGCGTCCACAGGCGCTGGTTGTGTCGTTGCGGCGGAAGGCGGCGGCGAAGCGGAGATCACCGTCAACTGGGACGGTGCCGTCGCCACCACCACGGCATGGTCGCTCACACCGACATTGTTCACTGTCCACCTCTCCGACCTGGTGCTGGGATACAACACCGACCTCGAGCAGATGCAGGATGCAAAGGCCGAGGTACGAGTCGTGATTGCGGGCGGCATCTACCAGTTTGGTCCCATCGAGATCTCTGACATCGTGACCCTTGCGAGCACCGACCCGGGCGTGGCCTCCATCGCGCCGGACGGCACGATCACTGCGAACGTCCCGAACGGCGTCACCGAGATCCAGGCCCTGGCATTTGACGGCGGCCTCCTGGCCAGCGCGCCGCTCACCGTTGACTCCAGCGAGTTGGTCACGATCGCGGGTGTCCACGTTGTCATCCCAGCCCACATCGAAATCTCGGACTTTGCGCCGAACCCGGTGCCCATCGACCAGGCATGGGCCGATGACCAGGCTACCGTGACGAACGTGTTCACCGCGTTCCAGCAGGTCGTGGAGACCAGCACGCTGCTCCTCCTCGACGACGGCACCACCCTTGATGTCAGCGACGCGGCGACGACCTCCTTCGTCTCCTCCGATCCCGACGTCGGGGTCGTGGTGGGCGCTGGAGCTCTCACAGCGGTCGGGCCCGGTAGTGCCATCCTTGAGGCGACCTACGTCGACCTCCAAGGTGATTCGCATCCCGGCGGGGCCGCATTCATCGTTCAGCTACCGCCGCCCGATTCCGTCATGGTCGAGATCGCAGCACCGAAGCTGGCGTTCTCCGCTACGGACACAGCGGCCACGGTACTTGGCCTGCCCACGGTGACCGACATCACCGTCACCGCGGTCTTTGACGATGGCACCACCCTGGACGTCACCGCGGATCCAAACACCCTCTACGACATTCCCGGCGGCCTGGTGACCCTGGACGCGATCGGGGGAACGGTGACCACCTCCGAGGCGGGGACAGGCATTGAGTCTGTCGACGTCTCGTTCGCACCGGGCAGCTACCTGGCCGGGCTCACGGACTCCGACACCGTGGAGGTCGTGGGGCACCAGGACCTTCTCCTGGGCAGCTTTGAACTCTACACGCCGTCGGGCGCGCCGATGGTCGAGACGACTCTCTCCTTCATTGAAGGCTCGGGCGTGCGCCAGCGGGCCAGGCTCGAGGTAATCGACGTCTTCACCGACGGCTCCACCGTGAACGTTACGGGTACCTCGACCTTCACCGCCATTCCCGGTTCCGTGGTCGACTTTGCGGCCAACGTGGTGTTCGGCCTCGACGCGGGTCAGGCCGACGTACGCGCCCAGCATATGGGGCACGAGAGTGATCCCGTGACCATAAGCGTTGAGGACGTGCTGCAGGACATCTCCGGACTGGACATCTCCTACGCGGGCCCCGAGGCCACCCAGACATGGATGGGCGACACCGCCACGCGGGCGACCTTCAACGGGCCCACCGGCCAGCTCGCCATCTGGTGTACCTTCGCGGACGGCACCCACGCCTGGCTGACCCAGGGTGGCGGTCAGATCCTTATCCCGGGCCTGCTGCCCGGGCTCCTGGACATCGAGTCCAGCGCACCGCTGTTCGGCATGGTCGACGGTACTGCGATGGCCACTGCCATCGCCAACGGTCCGGCCATTATGACCGCGACTGTGGGTGCCGGTGTGGACGTTGGGGAGGTCTACGACAGCCCTGCGTCCCAGCCTCTGGCGATTAACCTCCTCCCCGTGGTCGGTGATGTCGACCTCGGCGACACCCTCGGCCTGGCGTTCCCCGATCAGGCTGCGGGCGCTATCTTCCAGGTCTCAGTGCGCGTGAACAGCGGCGCTGCGAAGCTAGGCGCGATCGACATAGCGGTGACCTTTGACTCCGACGTCCTAGAGGTGGTGTCAGTAGTCCAGGGAGCCGACATCCCCAGCGGCTGGATCTTTACAGCGAACACGGGCCTGACCGACCAGGTTCTCTTCAACGCCTCATCCTCCTCGGGCACCGGCCCGGGTGCGGCCCTTGAGGTAGCGGTGATCACTTTCAAGGCCGTCAAGAACGGACCGACGGTGACCGACATGGGTGGTTGGATCCGCGGCTTCTCCGACGAGGCGGGGGCCGACATCGGCGCTCCTGCCACGCCCACTAACCCGCGGCCCATCATTGCGGGCGCCGGCGAGTTGGATCCCCCGCCAAACGGCGTGTGGGGTGATGCAAACAGCGACTTGACCTTCAGCGTGAAGGACCAGCAGTTCATCCAGCGCTTCCTCGCTGGTGCGCCGGTTATGAACCCGGATCCCGCGCAGATGGACGTGTTCCCCGACGGCACGGTAGCGATCAACGACGTGTTCTACGCGTCCCAGGTCCTTGCGGGCCTGACCCACTTCGTGGACCACTGCGAGTCCGCGGGCGGATGCCTCATCGCTCACGCGGAGCCGGTCCCCGGCGATCCCAACGCGTTCTTCCTCCATGCCCTGGTCATCGACCAGGAGCAGAACCCTGTGACAGCGAACATGAAGCTCTGGTTCGAGGTCGGTGCGGTCGCCAACGCGGGCGACCTCTCCTTCCTGCCCCTTGGACACACCGTCACCGCTGAGGGCCGCCTCCTCGCCGAGGCCGCCCACGACGGCGCAGGCGTCTGGACGGTTCGAGTGGACGGATTCCAGAACCCGGAGCAGGCGATCCCAGTGGCCGTCGTCGTGGAGGTCTCCGGTAAGACCAGCGGCTTCTTCGGTTCGCCGCAG
>CAYOTU010000360.1:0-86 GCA_964406905.1 uncultured Myxococcales bacterium
CGACGGTACGCAGGCGCTCTCGGGGAGCGGTGACAACACCCTGAAGCTCTGGGACCTCGCGTCGGGGAAGTGCCTCCGGACCTTTG
>CAYOTU010000360.1:186-4243 GCA_964406905.1 uncultured Myxococcales bacterium
AAGGGCATTCGAAATGGGTGAGTTCCGTCGCGTTCTCTCCCGACGGTACGCAGGCTCTCTCGGGGAGCGATGACGATACCCTGAAGCTCTGGGACCTCGCGTCGGGGAAGTGCCTCCGGCCCCTTGAAGGGCATTCGTCTTTTGTGACCTCCGTCGCGTTTTCTCCCGACGGTACGCAGGCGCTCTCGGGGAGTTGGGAGACCCTGAAGCTCTGGGACCTCGCGTCGGGGAAGTGCCTCCGGACCTTTGAAGGGCATTCGAAATGGGTGAGTTCCGTCGCGTTCTCTCCCGACGGTACGCAGGCGCTCTCGGGGAGCGGTGACAACACCCTGAAGCTCTGGGACATCACTTCAGGAAAGTGCATTCAGACCCTTGAGGGACATGCAGGCGGCGTCACTTCGGTCGCATTCTCACCCGATGGGACGAAGGCTCTCTCGGGGAGCCATGACAAAACCTTCGTGCTCTGGGATCTCGTTTCCGGGTGCGGTCTCTTCACCTTCCTGAGCCATTCCGAAAAAGTGCTCTCTGTCATTTTTTCCAGCGACGGTGCTCATGCACTCACCGGGGGGGCTGACAAGACCCTTCGAATGTGGGATTTGGCGTCAGGGAAGCATCTCCAGACCTTCAATGGACATACGAGATCCGTGACCGGTCTGTCGTTTTCCGCTGACGGCGTCCGGGCACTTTCTTCTAGCGCTGACGGGACGATCCGCCTCTGGAATACCGGAACCGGACACGAGATAGCGACCCTCTTTGGTTATAATGATGGCGAATGGATGGTAAAAACTCCCCGCGGCTACTATACAACCTCCGAGGGTGCAGGAAACCTGTTCGCCTGGACCGTCGGCACAAAGACCTACCCCATCGACGCGTTCCCAAACCCGTACCACCGCCCCGACCTCGTGGAGCAGACGCTGCAACGGGGGTCGTTGTGCCCGGTGCCGGACAGGCCCCCGGTCCTCAGGTTGGCCCTGGAGTTTCAGGAGGAGTGGGAGGACGGGGTGCTGGACGCGGAGGAGACTGCGACGGTGGTCGTGACTATCGCTAACATGGGTGCAGGTGCAGCGTGCCTGGAGCGCCTGGACCTTGGAATCGAAGACCTGAAGGGAGTCCAGATCGAGGGCGGCGGGGATCTGCTGGACAACCTGGAGCCCGGGGAGGAGGTTACGTATTCTCTGTCCCTGACATCGGACCGCTCGATTCGGGACGGCACGGGGCGCGTCGTGATCACCATATCCGAGATCAACGGCTTCGACAGCACGCCCGCGGGGATCGAGTTCGAGACCCGGGCTTTCCAAAAGCCACGGATCGAGATCGCTGGTTACGACATCATCGACAGTGAGCAGGTCCTGGAGGAGAAACTCGGCCGCGGAAAAATCGACTCTCGGGACACGGTCTTCGGCAACGGGAACGGCCGGATCGACAAGGGCGAGACCGTCGCTGTGGTGGTGCGGGTCTGCAACCGCGGTGGCGGCGCCACCCGCGGCGGCGCGGCCACCTTCTCGGAGGACGATCCGAATCTCTACGGGTTGAAGCAGGACCCCTTCACGCTCGGGGAGATGTTGCCCGATACGTGCCGGGATCTCCCCGTCTTCTTCATGGTCAACACGCGCTTCGAGGGAAAGAAGCTCCCGATTCGCATGGACTACATGGACGAGCGGCCCGACCTGTCAGGCGGGGCGGACCTGGACCTCGCCATCGCGGAGGCGCCGAGAGACATCATCCTGACCCGGATTACGCCGAAGCCGGCGGAGCCCAATCGGCCGCCCTCGGAGGAGAGCGTGGACGACGTGCCACGGCTGCCGACCCCCACGGGACGCGACAACCTTGCTGTCGTCATCGGCATCGAGGACTACCGGGACCTGAAGCACGGCGCCCGCTACGCGAAGCGGGACGCGGACATCTTCAAGGACTACCTCATACACGCTATGGGCTTCCCTCCGGAGGGGGTCAAGCTGCTCCTGAACGAGAAGGCCACCATGGCGGACATCAACTGGCACCTCAACGACTGGCTCCCGAAGAACGTCACGGAGGACTCCCGCGTGGTGTTCTATTTCGCCGGCCACGGCGCGCCTCATCCGGCCCCGAAGAATCCCTCGGTCTACCTTGTCCCCTGGGACGTCAGTTCGCGCAGCATCGTCTCCTCAGGGTTCAAGCTCTCGGCCCTGTACCAGACCCTCGGAGCGCTCCCGGCGAAGGAGGTGCTGGTGGTCCTGGACGCGTGCTTCACTGGCGAGGGAGAGCGCTCCGTCGCGGAGGGGGGGAGGCCGATGGTCAACAAGAGAGTGCGGAAGCCCAGGCCCCGGTCCGGGAAGCTCGTGGTCCTCTCCGCGGCCAGGGCCGACCAGATGGCGGATTGGGACGAGACCCACCGCCACGGTATCTTCACCTACTACCTCCTCAAGGGGCTCGGCGGAGATGCTGAGACGGACGACAGCACCAGCAGAGGTTGGATCACCCTGAACGAGGTGTTCCGGTACCTCTCGCCCGAGGTCGACCGTTGTTCGTTGCGCAAGACGAGCAGGAAGCAGGAGCCGGATATAGATCCGAAGCTCGATGAGCTGGGCGAACTCGGAACCCTGAAGCTCACGCGGCTTCCGAACGTTCCGGCCTCTGACGAGGCCGGAACGTTCGGTCCATAGCGCAGATGTCTACTTCTTGTTGTCCTCGACGGTGTAGGTCTTCTGGCCGCAGGTCCAGTGGATGTCGCGGGACGTGAGGGAGTCCAGGATTTCGATAAGGTCGACGACCTCGACGTCGGTGCCCGCCAGGGTCTTTTCGTCCGCTGCGGGGACCTTCCAGAACTCGTCAAGAGGGCGATCCGTTACGATTACCTTGATTGTCTCCCGGCTGATTTCGTGATCTCCGAAGGGGCCCACAATGACTTCGGTCCCCAGTTCCTTTTCCTTTTCGCCGGGGTAGGTCACCCACTCCCCGGCTGATACCTGCACCTGTTTGCGGTCACTGTTGGGAACCAGCATGGAGACTGTTCCATCCTCGATCAGGCAGAAGACATAGCCGAAGCCGTCCATGGACGACCGGAACCGAATTGTCGCCTTCTCGCCCTTGACATAGCGGCTGGAGTTCAGGAGTACCTCGACCCGAGAGGAAGGGACGGAATCTTTCGTAACAGGTTCCGTAATCCGAAACAGGAAGCTCTCCCAGTGGCGGGTCGGCTTTGTCCGCGTGCCGAGGTTCTCCATGACGGATCGTGTCATAGTGATCCGGCCCGTAGCGCGCTTGAGGACCTGGAGATCCGGCTCCGCGTAGAGGGTCACGTCCACCTCTATCCATCGTTCATCACCTGGGCCTGCTGTTGTCCGCAGGCTGCCGGCGAGCCGGACGACCCGCCCTTTCGTGTTCGGGACCCCGCTCGAAGGTAGGACCCGGTAGCCTTTGCCCCGGCCGACGCTCGCCAGGTAGCCGGCGAGCCCCGTCTCGATCATTACGCCGAGAGACGTCAGCCTGTGTTCCTCTGTCCACGGCGCGTATACGACGACCGTGTCGTCTTTTCGGAGTACGTAATCGATGTCCAGCCGGCCAGCGAGTCTGTCGGCCAGCTCCTCCAGGCCCCCGGGCTCTTTCGCAGGGAAGGTCGGCCCGTGCCCGGCGAGACCCGTCGAGGGAATGGAGGACGGCAGAACCAGGCAGGTTACAAGGATGAGCGCGTGAAAGGTTGTCTGCATCATTGACTACACGTAGCGCTGTATGAAGGCAGGCAGTAATAGTCTCCGCTCTTCACTTCTCCGCAGCACGAGCCTGGGCCGAGGAGTTCCGGACACTCGGAATCCGAGGAGCACAGGACAGTACAGAGGCTCCATCCGTCGGCTTCGTTGTGTAGGCAGGCGTCAGCGTCTGAGCCGCAATCCTCCATCGGCCCGTTCGGACACGGCTTTCCTAAGGAGAAGTCGTCGCACATATCGAAGAGATGGTTGCAGAACTCATCCACACCGCAGCCCGGTGGACACACACCTCCGCAGCCGTCCGCGCACACTTTTCCGATACAACTGGGTGAGCAGGTGCACAATCCGTTGATGCACGCGCTCAGGGGCCATTG
>CAYOTU010000361.1:0-4232 GCA_964406905.1 uncultured Myxococcales bacterium
AAGCCTGCTGAAAAGCCGGTTGAAAAGCCTGCTGAAAAGCCGGTTGAAAAGCCTGCTGAGACTCCAAAGGATTCGCCCTGATTGGTCGACCGCCCGAGGCCACGTTCGTTGAATGAAACGAAATCCCCCGCCCTTCGACTTTGGCCTTCATGCTGAAGGCCTCCGCTCAGGATTCCGCGCTTCGACTCGGTTTCCTCGCTCAGCACTCCACCCCCATCTTTGCTCACCTCGAAGTTTTTCGCTCGGAAAAACATCCGAACTCCGTGCTCGGCGCAAGACATGGCTGGAGTCCGAAGCGACGACCAGACGTCGGCGCCTCGGACGGAATCCTGAGCGAGCGAAGCGAGTCGAAGGGCGGAGGACTTCATGGCCCTACACGAACGTAGTTCTTGTCCTCGCCGTCCTCGTTGTCTTCACCACCTGTTCCGCGCCGCCGCCGCTCCCCCCTGTTCCTCCACCAGGCGACACCCTACTGGACACGGCCGCCAGGGAGTGGGTAGTGGGGCTGGTTCTCGACCACGCTTTCCAGGCTCAGCCCATCCTGCCTCCCGCGGCCCTGGCCGCTGCGCCCCCCGTTGGCCCGCTGCTGCGCACCGTGGCCACACGCCTAGAGGGCGGCGGCCCCTTTCTCTGGTCCTGCATGGAGGCCCAGCGGGATACGCTGGCCGCGGGCTTTGAGCGGGGGCTTGATCCGATGGCAGCGGGCCTGGATCGGGTAGAGGCCGCCACGGTTGCGTGTCGAGCGGCGCGCAGCGAATGGAAGACGAATGCGGGTTTGCTGGAAAAATTGGCGTCCCGCTGCCAGCGTCTCGGGCGTATCCGGGATCTGGCTGATCTCGTGGCCTGTCTGGAGGCTTACGAGTCACCGTCTCTGGCCCCGGTGCGGCGTCTCGCAGCCGCGGGGCGGGCCTGGCGGAGCGCTGCGGGTGCGGCCCGGGTGGCGGTCCTGGAGACGGGCATCGCGTTGGCGGGGCAGCTCCTCGGGGAGGCGCGGCTCCAGCGCGCTCCCCTGCCCGACGCACTCTGGGCTCTACTTAGCGCGCCCGCTGAATTTTGGCTGCGCCTGGAGCCGGACCTTCCGTCCTACCGGGCCCTCCGGGCCGCGCACGGGCGCTACCTGGAACTCGTCCGGCGCGGGGGCTGGGCGTCCCTGCCAAAGGACGCAGCAAAGCTGAAAAAAGGCCGCAAGGGGCCCGCCGTGGACGCGCTTTGGACCCGCCTCGCAGCGGAGGGCTACATCCCGAACGGACAGGCCCTTGCGTGGCGTGACGGCGAGGCCCTCTTCGACAGAGTCCTCGCTGGTGCGCTGGCGCGTTTCCAGGTTGACCACAAGCTCAGGGAGCGACCGCGTATGGACAGGGACAGCTTGCTCCGCCTTGACGAGCCCGCTGTCCGGAAGCTGGCCCGGATTCGCCGGGCCCTGCGCATCCTGGCCCGGGCGGTCGGGCCGGTCCCGGGCGATCTCGTCCTGGTCAGCGCACCCGCGGGGGTCATTGAGGTCTACTTCGACGGAAAGCTCTGGCGCACGCTGCGTGCAATCCTGGGGAGCCGCAAGAAGGCCTGGGACCCGAAGACCCGGCGGCGGGAGTACCAGCAAAGGACGCCAGAGCTGGCCTCAGCGATCGACCGTGTAGTCCTCAACCCCGAGTGGCTGGTGCCCGACGGGATCAAGGAGAAGGAGTACGACCCGAAGCTTATCGACGAGCCGGATTGGTACGAGACCCACGGGTTCAGGTTAAAGACCTACGGCGGCGGGCGGGAGCTCCTGATCCAGGAGCCGGGACCCGGGAACGCGCTGGGCCGCGTGAAGTTCCTCTTCCCCAACCCCTACGGAGTCTACCTCCACGACACCCCGGCAAAGCGGCTCTTCAGAAAAAGCCGAAGGCTGTATTCGCACGGCTGTGTACGCGTCGAGGACGCGCTGGAGCTGGCTACGCATATCCTGGCGAGGGACCGGGGCTGGACCTGGTCCCAGGTCCGCCGCGCGCTGACAAAGGACAAGCCCACAGCAGTGAAGCTCAAGCATCCGATTTCGGTGAGGATCGTCTATGTCACAGTAGACGCATTTCCAGGCCGCAAGCCCCGCTGGCTGCCCGACTGGTATGATCAGGAGGGAGGGGAGGTGGACGCGGAGGTTGAGCGGTTGGAGGTGTTGTTGCGGTAGCTTTGGTCGTGTGTTTTACGTTCGTGTAAGGCCATCTGTCTTGTGTTTTACGTTCGTGTATGGCCATAGAGTCCCTCGCCCTTCGACTCCCTTCGGTCGCTCAGGATTGCGTCAGAGGCGCCGGCCTTTGGCCGCCGTCTCTGACTCCACCCCCATCTTGTGCCGACCTCGAAGTTGAGTAGTTGGTCCCAGCAATCAACATCAGGTCATGCTGAGATAGTGGTGGAGTCCTGAGCGAGGGAACCGAGTCGAAGGGCGGAATCCTGAGCGGAGGCCTTCAGAATGAAGGCCGAAGTCGAAGGGCGGGGGAGTTGAAAACTCCACACGAACGTAAATAGCAAGAAGAACAGGCGCCCGCAGGCGCCTGTCAGTGGCTACCAGAGACCGTCGATGGTCAAGGTCACGATGCCGGTGTTCCAGTCGGCCACGGCCTCGTCGGTCCAGGCCATGTCGCCATCGTCGTTGTAGAAGCCGAGGTAGACCTGGTAGTCCTCGATGGTCGCGTCGGGGTTGTCCGCGTTGAACATCTCGTAGATCACCAGCTCGTCGCCGTTGTACATGAGCTCGGACATGAGCAGGTAGACGGTGCGGCCGTTCAGGGAGAAGTAGCCGGCGAAGCCGTCGTCGGAGTTGGCGGTGCCGTTGGCCGGGCCCTCCATCTCAGCCGCGTCGTCCTTGTCGTTGTCATCGTTGTCGCAGGGCCAGCCCGCGCCCCAGATGTCGGTGTCCATGGCCTCGACGCTGTGGACCCAGCCCTCAAGGCTGCCGTCGCGGTAGATCTCGACCGCGTCGATGTCCGCGCCCGGGTTACCCGCGTTGCAGGTATCCACGGTGTTGTCGGGGCTGTCGATGATCATGACCAGCTCCCAGTCGTACTCGTAGCCCGCTGTGACGTCGGCCTCGCCGGTCTCGTCTTCGTCGACGTAAGTGTCGTAGTCGTCGACCGTGGCGTCGTCATCGCCGTCGTCCCCGAAGTCGCAGGCAGCGAAGGCCAGTCCAAGGATCAGAATCGAGAAGATGCTCAGAAACTTCTTCATATTTTCCCTCCGTTGTTGGCGCTCGCACGCCGATACTAAAGACGTCCCATCCGTCGAACTGTCAGGCAGCCGTTGGAGTTCGTCGCAAATTATAAGTGCCACCGCCCTTTTGTCAAGAGCGCGCGCTGTTCTGGTTCAAACCAGGGGGGCCACCGACGGGGTGCTCCGGGAGTTGTTCAATCAAAGGCCCTCTGATATGGTCGTCCAGGTCCGAGGACCCAACACGGAGGATACGTGGCCCGACCTGACCCCGCCTATCTCAGGCAGCTCAAGCGCCGCGACGAGCGGGCCTTTGACCGCCTGGTGGTGGAGCATCAGGACGCGGTGGTCCGCTACCTCACCCGCATGCTGGGCAACCGCGAGGAGGCCATGGATCTGGGCCAGGAGGTCTTCCTGGCCGCGTTTCGTTTCATCGACAAGTTCCGCGGTGATTCCTCCCTCAAAACGTGGTTGTTTCGCATTGCGCTCAACCTCTGCAAGAACCACATCCGCTATAAGGAGCGCCGGAAGTCCCGGCGCCAGGGGAGCTTTGACGACGCTTACGAGCGGGCGGATTTCAACCCCGTGGGGTCCCGGCCCGAGTCCCCCGAGGCCCTGGCCCGGGCGCGGGAGCTGCAAGAAATCCTGGGCGAGGGCTTGAAGCAGCTCTCGGTGGAGTTTCGGGAGGCGCTGATCCTGCGGGACGTGGAGCTCCTGTCCTACGAGGAGGTGGCCAGGCTGACCGGCCTCCCCGCAGGGACGGTGAAGAGCCGGATCCACCGGGCCCGGGTCCAACTCATGCGGTACGTCAAGCGCGCGACCGACGGAGACGAGGAATGAGCGGAGACGATATCCGGAGAGATCCCCTGGACGACGAGGCGGTCGCTGCCTACGTGGACGGTGAGATGGAGCCCCGGGAGCGGGGCCGCTTCGAGGACCGCCTGGCCGGGGACCCCACCCTGGCGGCTCTTGTCGAGGAATATCGTGAGACGGTCGAGCTCCTCCACACGGATCGGGACGCGACGGAGGCCATGCCCCCCGAATTCCTCGTC
>CAYOTU010000362.1:0-4206 GCA_964406905.1 uncultured Myxococcales bacterium
TGCTGTCGTTGTCCCAGTTGCAGGAGTTGTCGTTGGTGCAGCAGGAGCTGGAGCCCGTGTAGCCGGGGCAGTAGTCGACGCCGCCGCCGCAGTCAGCGACGTCCCAGGAGCAGGTGCCCTGGCAGTCGCAGAAGCCGTCGTTGGCCCAGTTGCAGGAGTCGTCGGTGGTGCAGCAGGCGCTGGTGCCCGTGTATCCGGGGCAGTAGTCGCCGCCGGAGCATGAGCCGCAGCCAAAGTCCTCGACCTCGTCCACGCACCACTGGTCCCAGGCAGTCTCGCAGCAGTAGGCGTCCTGCGCGCAGACGCAGACCTGGATGCTATAGTCGTCGCAACCAGGACTGCTGCTCTCCTGACAGCAATCCCCCCCAAACGCGATGGCGGGGAAGAGGAGGATGGCGCTTAAAAAAAAATAACGCATGGATACCTCCTGCCGGCGCGAGAGTGAGGACGCGCGGTGATTGAACTTATCCAAAAAAAAATATATCAGAATCGGGGAGTGATTCCCAGCTTTTGGAACTCAGGACATTCCAATCAGGATTGTGGTACCGAGAAAGCGGGAATCGGGCAGGGTCTCCGGAGGAATCCCTTCGAAGGTCGCCCGGATTCGGGCCATGGAGTCCTCGAATAGACGACGCACAGCGGGAGCCTCCTCTCCCATTCGCCTGAGCAGCGCTCCCTGGATGCTCTCTACTGGAATCCGTCGCCCTGCAGCATGGTCCCAGGGCATCCATAGATCCAGCGCTGCCAAAACCTGCAATGGGGTCAGGGGGGTCACCGGGGGCAGGTCCAGCAAGGAGTCAAGGAGGGCCGTAGCGGTCAGGGTAACGCAGGTGACATGTACTCGGGCCTCTTCTCCGATCCAGCCCTGGAGGTCGTCGGGCGCCGCACCGAGGGTCTCGATAACGAAGTCCAGACGCGCCGCTGCATCGTGGACGAGATCGCGCAGGGTTTGCAGATCTCTGAGGCCACGGATCTCTCGTGTGGTCGTCTCTCCGGGCGCGTCGAGGATCTGATGAAGTTGCGGTACGAACAATGCTGCGGCCTCAATCGCAAGTCCGAACGGTGGGTCATCCAGGAGGCGGAAGCCCTGGACCGCGCCCGCCCGCTGCAGGCAGTCACGAGCCCGCCCACGGATGCCGAGCAGGAGCGTAAACCCAGCCCGAAACAAGAGGCGGGGGTGGACACGGCGCAGCAACGCGGCCGCGTCCTCCGGGGTCGGCCCTGCCAGGTCCTCAAGGCTGGCGGAGATCACCCCGTGGAGCCGGGCCGGCGTCTGGGCAGCGGCGTCTGTTTTGTTCAGATCGCCGCGGGTATCCGCCATGAACAGCTCTCCCAGCAGGTAGGCGAGTGATTGGACGATCGAGGTCTTGCGCGGTCCATCTCGCATGGACGCCAGAGCCCGCGTGAGGAGGCTCTCCCTGATCTCACGGCTACCCAGGACCCAAAGGGCCTGGGACTCGACCGGGGGATGCTGTGTACGCACGGGGTTGTCGTGCTCGTTCACGAGGGCCCGGATCAGTTCGGGATCTATGGCCTGGTATAACTGTAGGGCGTTCTCCGGGGAGGGGAACCCCTCCTCTTCGAGCCGCGCGGTGCGGAAATGCAGGGCCTCCTCCTCCAGGGTTGAGACCAACTCCCACGCGCTTGCCTTGAGGAGTTCCCGCGCCCACTCGAGGTTCGTCATGTAGAGGATGTCCACCAAACGTTTCAACGCCGGCACCTGCGTTCCATCGAAACAGATCAGCCAGAACTTGTTGTCCGGAGACTGGAACACATCGTCCCGGCCTCCGTAGATATCCGTCTCCTCCGGGGTTCCGTCAACTTCCAGCACGCGAGCCAGGCGCAGAATCTGTAGCGAGATGACCTCGGGATCAATCGCCTTGACCAACCGGGATGCCACCTCGGGGCTTTCGGACAAGGCCAGATCCTGCCAGGCCGTGAACCGTACAGGCGAGAACTCAGACCCGGCCCACGCGTCGAAGTCCACCAGCTTACTGAGCTGCTCGTCCGTTGCGAGGGTCAACAGCGGCGCAGCATCCAGGTTGCCAATGTCCCTCATCAGGAAATAGAACTCCGCGGGGGCCAGTCCCTCCATCAGCGCAGGGTCCGTTGCGGCCGCCTCCAGGACCCTGTCCAGACGGGCCATGCGGCCACCGCTCGTGTCTGAAACGAGGGCCAGGATGGTCTTTCGGCGGATCAGAGCCTTTGCATCAACGTCGTCATTCATGGGTTTGTCCTGGGGTTTCGAGCGTTGGCTTCAAGGCAAGTACCCTGCAAAGGGCAGGAACTACAGTCAGGCGTGTCCACCGCGCAGATTCCCAGCATTCCGAGGCGGGTCAGCGCGAAGTCCCAGCGAACGGGATCGTAGGGGTCCAGCTTCCGGAGGAGCGCGGTGATCTCCCGGGCCGCGGCCAGGCCCGGGGTACGGCGGTCGGTGAGGCCCAGTCGTCTTGAGATGCGGAAGATGTGGGTATCCAGGGGCATGAGGAGGCGGCCGGGAGTACCGCTGGTCCATATCCCCCGGTCCACTTCATCCCGCCGGATTAGCCAGCGCAGCAGCAGGTGCCAGCGCTTCGCAGCGCTTCCGGCAGCGGGATCGGGCATGAGCGGGGTTCCCGCGTGGAGGCCTGTCGCCGAACGCCCGGCCTCCAGGAGATCGTGGCGCAGCCCCGTCAGAGCCGCGGTGTAGTCCGAGCCCTGGTCGTCATGCGACAGGAATACTGCTTCGAGGCTGCCGTGGTGGGCCTGGAGGACGCGTGCCCCCGTCAGTAGAACAGCGATGTCAGCGCCTGTAGCCCACCTGTGGCGGAGGCCGGCGAGGGCTGACGTGATGCGAGACGGATCCTCGAGGTGGCCGGCGAGGGACAGCGCTGCCTCGACGCTGCGCTGAATCTGGGGTACGCCCCCGAATGCGAGCCCCGCTGCGAGGAGCCCGGTACGTTCAATGGTCGCTGGATCGTCGTTACGGTGGAGGAACATGACCGGATCCGTGGGGAGCAGCTCTTCTCGGTTGTACAGCGCGCCCAGTTCGTCAAATGAAGCCCGCCAGCGGGCCTGATCTGCGGTACCCCGCCAGGGGGCTTGCCCCCTACCTCTCTTCATCGTCATTGGTCCGGCCGCGTCTCTGAAGAGCAGCTTGTTTCCATTTCATCATCTCACGGATCCGGCGTTCGTAGCCCCGCTCAACTGGCTCGTAGAACCTGGTGCCGGCCAGCTCCTCGGGGAGGCCTGTCTGGCCCACGATGCCGCCTGGGTGGTCGTGAGGGTATAGGTAGCCTGCGCCCGCGCCCAACTCCTTCATCAAACGGGTGGGTGCATTCCGCATGTGCATGGGAGGCGCCAGGTGACCGGTCTTCTTCGCCAGTGCCAGGGCCGCGTCGATCGCGAGGTAGCTCGCGTTGGAGCGGGGCGCGGTGGCCAGATATGTGGCGGCCTGGGCGAGGGGGATCCGGGCCTCGGGCAAACCCACGAAGTGTACGGCGTTGAACACGTTCACCGCGACGGAGAGGGCCTGAGGATCTGCGTTGCCGATGTCCTCTGACGCGAAGATCACCATACGTCGGGCGATGAAGAGGGGGTCCTCCCCCCCCTCAATCATCCGGGCCATCCAATAGAGGGCTCCGTCGGGATCCGATGCGCGCAGGCTCTTGATGAACGCGGAGATCTGGTCGTAGTGGCTGTCCCCGGCCCGATCGTAGCGGTGTGGTCCCGTGACAGCGACCTGCTCGACCAGATCCCGGGTCACAGGAGCGTCCTCCTCACGCGCTGCCCATGCCACCTGCTCCAGGATGTTAAGCCCGCGGCGTGCGTCGCCACCCGCTGTGGCTGCGAGGGCCTCCAGCGCGTCGTCGGGTATCGCTATGCCGAGGCCCCGAGGTGCGGGCTCGTCCGCTGCCCTGCGCAGGAGGCGGACCACTGCTTCCTCTGAGAGGGGTTCGAGGCGAGCCACGGTTGTCCGCGAGAGGAGCGCGTCGTTGACCTCGAAGGAGGGGTTTTCAGTAGTAGCGCCGACAAAGACGATGGTGCCGTTCTCCACGTGGGGAAGAAAAGCGTCCTGCTGGGCCTTGTTGAACCGGTGGATCTCGTCGATGAAGAGGATGGTGCGCTGCCCGGCTCCCCGGCGGTGCTCACGCGCTGTGGCGATGATCCGGCGGACCTCCTTGACCCCGCCGAGGACAGCGGAGAAGGGTATGAAACGGGCATTGA
>CAYOTU010000363.1:0-4203 GCA_964406905.1 uncultured Myxococcales bacterium
GACTGACTGACTGACTGACTGACTGACTGACTGACTGACTGACTGACTGACTGAGACAGCTACTTAGCGACCGACTGAGTCCGCATTTCCCGAATCACGACAACCTTGATCTGCCCCGGATAGGTCAGCTCGTCCTGAATCCGCTTGGCGATGTCCTTGCAGATCACTACTGCGCTGTCGTCGTTCACCCTACCCGCGTCCACCAGGACCCGGACCTCGCGGCCCGCCTGGAACGCAAAGGCCTTGTCTACGCCCTGGAAGGACGTGGCGATCGCCTCCAGGTCCTCAAGCCGCTTTACATAGGATTCGAGCATCTCATGACGCGCACCGGGGCGGGCTGCGGAGAGTGCGTCCGCGGCCATGACCACCTGAGTCAGGAGAGCATCGGACGGCGCGTCCTCGTGGTGACCTTCGATGGCTGCAACCACCGGATCCGACTCGCCGTGCTTTCGGGCGAGCTGTCCACCGAGGAGCGCGTGGGGGCCCTCCTGCTCATGGTCGATTGCCTTACCAAGGTCGTGCAGGAGACCGGCCCGTTTGCAGACCTTGACCTTGAGCCCCAGCTCCGTCCCCAGGAGGCCGGCCAGGTGGGCCACCTCAATGGAATGGGCCAGGACATTCTGGCCGTATGACGTCCGATACTTGAGCTTGCCCAGGGTCTTGGACAGCTCGGCATGTATACCGTAGACGCCCACCTCCATGATCGCATGCTCCCCAGCCTGCTTGATCACATCCTGGACCTCCTGTTCGGTCTTCTGTACTACCTCCTCGATGCGGCCGGGGTGGATCCGCCCATCGGAAAGGAGCTTCTCCATGGACCGCCGGGCGACCTCCCGGCGAATGCCGGAGAAGCCTGATAGGATCACCGCCTCCGGAGTGTCATCGATAACCACGTCGATCCCTGTGGCGGCTTCAAACGCGCGGATGTTTCTACCCTCTCGGCCGATGATCCGCCCCTTCATCTCGTCGTTCGGCAAGTTTACCACCGAGACGAGGCGCTCCGCAGCGAACTCCCCAGCGTAGCGGGTCACAGCGTTTCCGATGATGCGCTTGGCCTGATTAATGGCGTCGTCGCGTGCGGTCTCGGTAATCTCTCGGACCTCCTTGGCCGACTCCTGCTTGACCTCATCCAGGATCTGTTTCATGAGCTCGGTCTTGGCGTCTTCAAGGGAGAGGCGGGCCACTTTCTCCAGGACACGAGGAATCTCCCTCTCCTTCTCGATGATTGACTCCTCTCTGGCTGAGATATCCGCCTCCTGCCCGCTGACTTTCTTCTCCCGCGCCTGAAGATCCATATCCTTAGCGGTGATCAGGTCGGACTTCTTCTCGATGCCTTCTTCCTTCTTGACGAGGCGCTGCTCCATGCGCCCTACTTCCTGCTTGCGCTCCTTGGTTTCCTTCTCAAACTCCCGGGCGCGGGCGCGGATATCCTGGGCCTCAGCGTGGGCCTCCTTTCGTGTCTCGTCCGCGCGCTTCTCCGCATCGGCGATGATGGCGGTGGCGCGTTCCCCCGCGTCCCGCTGAGATCGCTCATCAGCGCGGGCCTTCTTACGAAACAGGAAGAAGGCAATAGCGCCAACGACCCCGGCGCCGAGGACAACGCCTATCAGCATATTCATAACTTCCATAGCAGGGCCTCCTGGTCGTCGCCCGTACATACGACGGGCAGGTATTTACCAGCAAACCTCGGGGAGGGTAATTCTCTTTCTCGGACGTGGAGAGAACGCTCCAGCTGTCGGCTTCCCCCTATGTCGCTACGTCTCCCTGCTGTTTAAGGAGGGCCTCTATGTAATCATGCCAGCTCGAAGTCCCAAATCGACCGAGCCGCATGATGCTCCAACGTCAGACACAAAAATATCTAAATCCTCCCTCCGGAGGTCTGCAAAATCAGGTCAACAAATATAGCCGGTCCGATCGATATTTTCCAGGATGAAATTGTATTTTTTTCGCAGGTTGTCCGCTAGCTCCTTGAGCCGCTTCTTTTCCTGGAACAACTCGTCGGAGAGGTTGAGGAGGGCCAGCACAGCGAGGGTCATCTCGGGGAGCTTCCCGGAGGGGTCTATCTCATCCACCGTCTTCTGGACATAGTCCACGAGGGAAAGGATGTAATCCTCGGAGTCGCTGGTCTTGATGGGGATGCGGCGTCCGAAGATCTCAATCATCTGGCTGCGCATCGTTCCCTCCTTCGGGATCGCCTTGGAAATCGCCTGACAGCCAAATAGTATAAAGACCCGGCGCGCTGTCAAGAAACAGGAGTGATCAGAAGGGAAGGACCACCCGGGCGCCGTGATGGATTCCCCGGGCCGAGCAGGTCCCGGCGGGCACCTCAAGAACATACTTCGAGGGCAGACCGACGGAGATGGAGTCCTTGCTGAAGGGCTCTGTCTTGCGCCGGATCCCGACAACACCCCCCTCCGAATCGAGAAAGAGGATGTCAAGAGAGACACGGGTGTTCTTCATCCAGAAACTGCGGACCTTCTCCCTTGGAAAGACAAAAAGCATCCCCGTACCCTCGGGGATCTCATCCCGAAACATGAGCCCCCGCTCCGTAGCCTCGGGGGACGAAACGATCTCCACCGCCACCGTGGCCAGCACTTGGCCGTGCTTACCCAGGACGTCGATCGTGCGGGAGGATGATGCGGGCGAGTCCGGTTCTCCGCTGCGGCACAAAGGAAGGGCGACCAAGATATAAATCAACATACCGAGACCGGCTCTTCTTTCCATAGCGCTCAATCCTTCGGGAGGATATCCAGGAGGTATTCGTGGTTGTAGTCGCAAAAGAACTCGGGGCCCTGACCATCCAGCACCGCCCGCTCCAGGAAGTGACGGTTGGTCCCCGAGTCCATGAGCCAGCAGGGGTTGTCCCCGAGGTTGTGAAACTCCTCGGGCTTACCAGGGACCATGGCGAGACCCAGGCTGTGGCCGATCTCATGGGCAACGGTCCCGCCGATGAGATTGCCCAGAACCAGGATGGCCTGGAAGGCAGCGTCCCTGCGGGGAGCGCCCCCCGAGAGGTCAACGGCCACCATATGCGTACCGCCCAGCTCCGGCACGAAGACGCCAAAGACCTGGTCAAACCGCGGGTGCTCCAGGGTGGATTGGGACTTTCCCAAGACCGGGCTGAACGCCAGGAAGGACTCCAGGAAGACGCCGCCGAACGCGAAGTAGCCAGCCTCTTCGGTTTCCGCGTTCATGCCGCCGACGACGTCGTTGAACCGCAGGTTCCCGTTGTCCTTGCCTGTGGTATTGTCCAATCCCAGGAGCCCCGCGTTGTTTGGATCCCGCCCGGTCAACTCCAGAATCGAGTAGTCTGCGAAGTCCTCGGGACGCTCTTCCCGGAACTCGACATTGTACGGCTCATAATTGCGCTCGCAGACCTCCAGGATTCGCTCCTTGATGAGCCCCGCGCCAGCGGACAGGCCGAAGCGTCCGAGGGACTCGTCAAAGGTCGGGAGGTACTTTAGGAAAACCACCTGGAGTGGTCGCCCGATGACCAGATCTACCGGAGTTCCCTGGGAGGTCCAGGAGTCTGCCCCGTGGAACAGCTCCACAGCGATCTCACCGCTGAAGACACCCGGGATCATTCCCAGGCCCTCGAGCTTCCCGTCGATGCCCTCGATTACCCGCAGAACGACATTCATATGGCTGCTGTCCGGGACCTCTTCAGGAAAAACGTTAAGGCTGTTGTATCCCGTGATGTCCAGCTCCTTGCCGTCGAGGGTTGTGAAGGTCCCGGAGAGGAGCAGGAGGCTGATAGTCTCCAGTTCAGTATCACCGTCCAGGAACCCCCGCCCGGACACCATGATCCGCTGCCCCCTCCGGGCGAGGGTCGGTGAAATCAGGTCCACGTAGGATGGATTCAGACGGAGAGAGAGCCCATCGAGGGTGCCGGATTCGGCGTCCACGCCCGCGACGGAGCTATTGACTACACGCAAGCTGCCTCTGAAGGTACCCGGGCGAATACCGAAGAGCTCCGGGGAGAGTCGCAGCGATGCTTCGGTCCTGGAAATAACCTCCAGGGGGACCACAAGGGAGGACACGGAGACCGCCTTTGGGGGAGAATCCTGAGTAAAGACGCCGTCCAACCACGCCAGGGTCAGGCCCTCCCCAGGCACGAGCCAGTTACCCCCCTCCAACGGGACGATGTCGTCCAGCCACCCCTCCTCACAGCCGATTCCCGTTAGTTCCGGGGTGAGGTTGCCC
>CAYOTU010000364.1:0-2811 GCA_964406905.1 uncultured Myxococcales bacterium
GGCCCGATGGACAGCCGCACCTCCGCGATCCGGGCCAGGAGTCGGTCCTGATTGTCGTCACACAGGATCACCGCAGCCGCGTCCGCTGTCGGCGACGCGTCGGCAGGGAACGTGTGTATCTCGAAGAGGGATGAATCCTCCAGGCCGGTGATGGTTCCTGCGTCCCCCAGCACGGCAATAGACACCGCCCGCTTGGCCGGGAGCGTGGGCGGGACATCCTCGACCGATTGCGCAGCGTTTCGCTGAGGTATGACCCAGTCAGACCCACACCCCCACTCACGGATCACCGACGCTGAGTCGAGGATCAGGACGCAACGGTCGTCGTTGATCGTAGCGCCCATGCAGTGGGGCACATGGCCCAGCAGCGCGCCGAGGTCCTTCACCACCACCTGTTGCTGGGTGAGGACCCGCTGGACCAGGAAGAGCGCAAGGCGGTCACCGTGGACCACCCGAAGCAGGATTACGGATCCACCAGTCAGTGAGGCCTCCTGCGAGAGACCGAGAAACGGGCCGAGGTCGATAAACGGGAGGGTCTCGCCCCCGACGGATGCCATGGCGCGGCCCCCCACCTCGATTACGCCGATCTCCTCGAGGTGGTGAACCTGTCGCACGTTGGCCACGGGCACGGCCACCTGCTCACCGTGGATCTCCACGAGGAGCGCGCGTGTCAGCGCCAGGGTCAGGGGGACCGTAAGCCTGAAGGTCGTGCCCTCGCCGGGACGTGAATCCAAGGTCACCGCACCGCCGAGGCGTGCGATTCTCTCCTGCACCACGTCCAACCCCACGCCCCGTCCCGAGATGTCGTTGACCTGGTTCGTTGTAGAGAAACCCGGCGCGAAGACCAACTCCATGGCTTCGCGCTTGTCCAGGGCCGCGGCTTCTTCCTTGCGAAGGAAGCCCTTCTCAACGGCCTTGCGCCGCAGGACTTCGTGGTCGATGCCCACGCCGTCGTCCTCCACCTCGATCACCATGAGGTTGCCCTCAGGATAGGCACGCAGGGTCACGGTGCCCTCCTCGGGCTTGTCTTGCTGCCTGCGGGCCTCGGGAGAATCCACACCGTGACTTACAGCGTTCCGCACCAGGTGAAGGAGGGGATCCTCGAGCTGCTCGACCAGGCGTTTGTCCAGCTCCGCTTCAGCGCCCTCCACCACGAGGCGTGCCTTTTTGCCCAGCGCTGCGGACACCTGGAATATGGTGGCCTTCTGCCTGTTGAACAGGCGCCCGATCTGGACCATGCGCATGCCCAGGACCGATGACTGGAGTTTCCCCGAGGTCCGCTCCAGCTCAGCCGCGGTCTCCTCCAGGGCCTCGTAAAAATCCTCGAGGGACCAGGTGGAGCCGTCGTCCAGGGTCAGGGTCGCCGGGCCCTCGGATCCTGAATCCTCACCGGACGCGGACGGTCGCAGCTCATCGAGTCTCCCCCGAAACTGCTGGATCACCTGGCCGAGTCGATTCTCAGTGGTTACCTGTTCGCCCACGAGGTTGACCAGGCGATCGAGCCTTGCAAAATCCACCCTGAGAGTGCGGGTGGCGTCAGCGGATTTGCGGAGCGGCCGCGTTGGGCTTCGGGGCTCTGCTTTTTTTACAGGTGGTTCTGCCGGAGGAACCTCGACCTGCGGAGCGGCCTTGGCTGAAGTGGTCTCGGGTTCAGGTCGCCCCTCCATCAACGCCACCACCCGCTTCCGATAACCCTCCCAATCCACCGGGTCAGCGCTCCCCTCTCGGGCTAAACGTGCCACCTCCGTCGCTACATCGATACCCTCCAAAAGGATTCCCCTGGAAGCTGCGTCCAGGACAGCGTCTTTGGTCTGCACCTTCTTCACAAGGTCTTCCATCACGTGGACGACACGCATGAGGGGCGTCAGACCGACCATGCCGGAGTTGCCCTTGATGGTGTGCAAGCCGCGGTGAATCTCGTCGAGGCTGCCGGGGTCGTCGATGGATGCGTCGACCAGTAACGGACCGATGTCGCTCAGGAAGCCTTCCACTTCGGAGAAGAACTCGTTGATCATGTCGTCGCCTATGGGCGGCGGCGACCAGTCGATGGGAGCGCCGCCACCGGACTCGACCCTCGGCCTGGTCAATTCATCCAGGAGTGGCCATAGATCCGTCATGGGAGCGCGGGCTGTGATGAGCGTACCAATCTTGTCCCGCAAAACAGCAGGGCACACATCCAGCGGCGCAAGCGCGGCCAGGGCATCCGCGGCCTCCAACCATTTCGGGGGGTCTGAGCCAACCAGGGCACGGATCAGGTTGTCCATGTGTTCTTTCAAGGGCCTTCCCAGCGGATCATGCCGTTCCGGACGAGCGCACCGACCAGGGACCCCTCCAGGTCCAGGCGAGCCGCCACGTCGAGGGGTGGCGTCACAAGCACAACGGTACCCCGAAGCGCCAGCAACCGCAAGCCTCGGCCAAGGTAACCTGCGACGGTCTCAGAGACCTCATTGATTCCGGCGAGATCGATGGTGACCGTGCCTGGCGGGGGGCCTTCCAGATGTCGCCGGACGACCGAATCAACGCGCTCACCATCAAGCGCGACTGGATCGCTGCCAGGTCCCTTCCGAGCAGGTGAAGCCTCCTCTTCGGAGGGAAGGCTGGTCCGAGCGACGCGCGACTGCGCCGGTGAGGCGCGCGTGGCAGATGATACTTTCCGAAACACCGGCAGCCCCTCCCGCACCTGCGAGAAGCGTCTGTCACCCGAGAGCTCTTGCGCCTCGGACGCGCCCAGGACGAGGAGACCGCCTGCGCGGCAGAGGCCAGAGGCCCTGTCCAGGGCACGGCGACGGTCATCGGGGCGGAAGTAGATAAGCA
>CAYOTU010000364.1:2821-3566 GCA_964406905.1 uncultured Myxococcales bacterium
GAGGACCAGATCGTACTGTCCTGTGGCCGGAACCTCGAAGAGGCTCCCCGTGAGGAAGCGCACCCGGCGCCGGACCTCCTGGTGCACGACGAAGCCCTCACCCGCTGGCTCGAGGTAGCGGTCCATGGCCCAGGCGGGGACGTGCTCAGCGGCCCGAACCGGGTAGGTCCCGCGTAAGGCATGGGCCACCGAGCGGTGGTTGATCTCCACACCGAGCGCGGCGACGTTCTCGAGGCCCAGGCTGGAGCCGAGCTGCATCACCGCGGTGTAGGCCTCCTCACCGGTGGAGACCCCCAGTAGGAGGACCTCGACAGCCCGGGACAGGCCGTCCCCCGCGAGCTGCTGCACCAGCACGTCCCAGACGGCCTGATGACGGAAAAGATGAGTATGTCCGATCCCAAGGAGACCGAGGAGTTCAGCAGCTTCGCTCCGCCCTCGATCTTCCTCATCCGAGAGGCGGCCTATCCAGGCTTCAAGGCTGAGGCCGGTGTCCTCGAGGCGCCGCGCAGTGGCGTCCTCCAGCGAACCGGGCAGGAGGGACGCGTCCACTCCGGTACGCATCCGCAGGAGGCGCCGAATCAGTGATAGGTCTCTTGGTACGGCCACTGTTCCTCAGGGATCAAGCCTGCTCCGCCCCGGAGCGGAGTGCGGCAACGGCGGGGAGGGAGATAAACCGATGTCCGTCCAGGATGAGCCCGGGGCCCTTGCCCGGGGCAGCGGGGGGTAGAATGCCGGTGACGCAGTC
>CAYOTU010000364.1:3576-4190 GCA_964406905.1 uncultured Myxococcales bacterium
CGATGGAGAGGTCCACCGGTGGCTGCGCTATCTCGTCGCCCGCTCGTTGGTACACGCCGACCTCGCCTCCCGACGCGAGGGCCACCAGGTACTCATCCACATCGAGGATCACGAGCATATGTGGATCTCCGCCCCCGTCCCGGGCCTCGATGCCCAGGAGCATGCCCAGGTCGAGCACAGGGATCACCTCCCCCCGGATATTTACGACTCCGTGGACAAAGGGAGGGCCGCGGAAGATAGCTGTGATTGGAGGAGCAAGGATCACCTCCCGGACCGTGTCCACAGAAAGGTAGCAGTCAGCTCCCCGCACGTCGAAGCGCACGAAGGTGTGGATAGCGCCGGTCCACTCCATTTTGCCCTCCGCCTACCGGTATTGGTCCAGCATGCTCTGCATCAACGCGTCTCCGGGGTAGCGCTTGATCCCGTCCTTAAGGTAGGTCACCGCCTTGTCTCGTTTGCCGAGTGCGGCGAAGCTCTGCGCAATGCGGGTATAAGCGGCCCGGAAGCCACTGGCCTTGATGGCACGGTCAAAGTAGCCAACTGCGTTGTGGTGGTCTCCCATACGGAAATAGCAGTCCCCGATCTTGTAGTTGACCTCGGGGTGTCCAGGCTTC
>CAYOTU010000365.1:0-4174 GCA_964406905.1 uncultured Myxococcales bacterium
TGAGCTTGCCGCTCAGCTCCGCGATCTTCTTGTCCTGGGGCGCGGCGATGTGCACCACGGCCTTGTTCTGGTCGATGTTCATGAACCGGCCGTCCGCGAGGACCGCGCCGTCCTTCCACATCCCCTGGATACCGGTCTGCTGCGGGCCGCAGAAGATCGTGTTGATCATGACCCCCTTGGAAATGGCCGCCTTGGCAGCCTTCTTGTAGTCAACCGGTCCCTGAGTGAAGGGCTCGTTCCCCGCTATGACGATGATCTTCAGATCCCCGCCGTCCTTGGACCAGTCCAACTCCCTGGTCGCCACGTCGATGACCTGGCCGCAGTACTCGGAGCCGCCGTTGGTCTTCAGCGCGAAGAGCTCCTCGGAGATCTTGTCCAGGTTCGTGGTAAGGGGCACGATCATGCGGATGTAGCCCTCCTTGGCCGGCAGGCTCGACTTGCCGTACTCGTAGAGCGCAACCTCCAGGTGGGGAGACTTCCCCTTCTTTTTCGCTGTAGCGAACTCGTTCACGATGGTCCACAGCTCGCTCTTCGCCTGGTTAATCAGTCCGTCCATGCTGTTGGACGTGTCCAGGAGGATGGCCAACTGGATCACCGGCCGCCCGTCCTTCCTGTCCCCTGCCTCGGCCGCACCCGCCATGCCCATCAGGACCGTCAAGGCCACCACCATGCTCGCCATCTTGCCTGTCATCCGTGTCATGCCGCACCTCCTTCAGTTAAAAAATCTCAGTACGACGGTGTCGGGCCCTCGATGAGGACCTCCTCGCCGTCCAGTTCCAACAGGATGTCCCCCTCCATCGCGATCGATCCCTGCCGGTTGTCCTCTGACAGCCGGTCCACGAGGTCCATGTAGTCCTCGCTGCCGAACCGGATCACCTTGGAGGGTTTCATCTTCCCGCCTCGCCTCGCCTTGTTCATCAATCGGCCATCCATCCAGCGACTACCCTGCCGCCAGAAGGCCCTTGAGCCGGCCTGCTGTACGCTCGATGACTCCACGAGGTTCATTTTTTTATCGTAGTACACATTCCGGGGATTCAGTACCCGCTGTTTCACCTGGTTGGAGCGGTTCAGATCCTGGTTCACCGAGCCCAGACCGGAGCGGATCTTCACAGCGCGCTCCACGAAATTCCCGAGCGCACGCCGCGCGTTCTCCTCGGGGTCGTCCAGGGGGGTACCCTCGGTCGCGAAGAACGCTGTGTACTCTGTCAGGATCCCGAACTCAATGGAGAGGCGGATGATTTCCTGGACAATCTCCTGGAGCTTCGGGTCATTCACGATCCGCGCCCGATCCGGTGCCAGGGGGCTGTCCGCACCCGCCTGACGGATTATGTCAATCAGCACCGCTATCTGGCGGCTGGCCCAGAGCCGGGGCACAAAGCTGTTGCGGGTGGATGCTCTGGCCGGCTCAAAGGTGAACCGGAAGCGCTTCTCCTCGCCCAGGTAGTTCCCGGCCAGCTCAAAGAACATGGGCTCATCGCCTACGTAGCGTCCAGCGACCACGAGCTGGTCCCCCTCGAAGAGGTCTGGTGGGGTCCCGGGAATCATGTCTCGGACCCGTCCGAACGAGGCCGCACCGGCCGCGTCCAGGATGTGCAGCTCCGGGTCGGTCAGGATCGGACCCGAGAGGCGCTCGAAGACCCGCTCCAGCTTCTCATCGAGGGGCTCACCGGGCAGAATGAAGGTCGCCACTGCCCGGGTCTCCGCCGCAATCTTCTCCAGCAGGGGCGTGTTGACGTCCACGCCGACGCCGAAGGTGAAGATCCGCCGCTTCCATGGGTTGTGCCGTATCGCCAGGTCCCGGATCGCCACCTCTGAGGTCGTACCCACCGTGGGCAGGCCATCAGTGAGGAACAGCACGAGGGGCAGAAGCCCGGGGAGGGGCCGGGGACGCAGGACCTCCACCAGCGCGTCGTAGATGTTGGTGCCCCCGGTGGAGTCCACCGCGTCCAGCCAGCGAAGCGCTGCTTTCAGCGAGGACGCGTTCTTCAGCACTGGTCCCTTACTGAACAGATCCACGGCCTGGTGGTAAACAATGACGTTGAACGACTCCCCGTCCCGCAGCTCCTCCAGGATCCGCGCGCTCGCTGTCTTGGCCTGGCCGAGTTTCTCACCGTTCATGCTCCCCGAACGATCCAGGACCAGGGTCACCTCCCGGGGAATCGGTTTCCGCCGAGCAGCCGCGTCCGCTGGCAGGCCGACCAGCAGCAGGAAATACCCACCCCCAATCTTGGGATCTGGGAATGCGAAGACCGACGCTGCGAGGCCCTCGCCGCGCTCCACCAGGAAAGAGAGCAGGAAGGGCCCCGGCACCGTCGTCGGCCCCCGCCCAAGCGCCGCAGAAATCTGCCCTGGACCGCCCCGCGTGGTCTCCAAAGCATGGCTGGGGGAGTAGACCGTCGAGAGGGCCCGCTTCGTGGTCACCGAGACCTTGATGGTCCAGGGAATCGCCTGGTCCACCGCAGCGCTCCGGGGCAAGACATAGTCCACCCGGTCACCGTCCACGGAGAGGAGGGTCTCATAGACCAGGCGGACAGTCTGGGTTCGGTAGGCTGCTACGGGAAAAACGCTGGTCCGCACCAGATTGTAGCCGGCGAACTCCAAGAGTGCGGGGTCTCGAACCCGGGCCACGAGCCCATGGTAGATCCGGGACGCGTCGTCCTTGGGCAGAATCTTTGCAGTGGGCTCCGAGGCCTTGCCCTTGTAATCGAAGCCGGTGAGCGTCGCACCAGCGGGCACAGGCAGAAGCAACTCAGCCTCCTGCAAAGCAGGGCCCGAGTTCTTCAGATCCACGTCAAGGGTCGTGGTAGCGACCTGCTCCAGGATCACCACCGTGGCCCGAACCGCAGCCACCCGAATTCCCGTCTGATGTCCGACCGAGTAGGCTCGGGCCTGTGGAATGACGACATTGGAAGCCCGCGGCGAGTACCAGAGCAAAGGGTCCCCACCCCGCCCTGTTCCGGGCTGGGCCGAGGCAGGGCTGGCCATGGCAAAAAAGATAGTCAGCGCGGACACAACCGAAAGCCTGGACATGACGCACCTCCATTGCGAGCACGTCCACCATAACACCCGTACGACGGTAGCGACTGTAACCCGGAGGTAACATGGCAGGATCAGCTCATGATCAAAATGAAGAGGACAGGGCTGCTCGCGAATTCGGAAAATCCATCAAAGGGGCCAGGTGAGCATGATGCAAGACGCGTCGCTGCCGATCATGGGCGCCACAGAGACGGAGTCCTGCGCCACGGCGCCCTTTCGGGCGTGGAGAAGGAGGGGAGCGAGGACCCCTATAGCGGTGCCCACACACATCCCTACCAGGACGTCAGACCCCCAATGGGCGTCCGCAGAAATCCGCAGAATCCCCGCTGTCAGGGCCATGCCTCCGGTCCCGGCCGCCAGGTACGGCGCTATCTTGTATCCGCGGAGGAAGGCCACCGTGGTCGTGGACGCGGCCACGGAGAACGCAAGGGCGGTATGCCCGGAGAAGAACGACACGTTCTCCTCCGAGGCAGGCATCCCATCACCGTCACCGTACACGAAGGCCGGGCGACGGCGAGCCACCGAAACTTTGACCCCTCGATTGATCGCCAGGGTCACCAGGGTTGCGTCCATCGCGATGATCACGTTCTCCAACGCGTCCCACTTCCGGTGTCCCAGAAACGCTGGCACCATGACTCCGGTCAGGCCCGTCGCGGTCGTGATGCCGAAGGCCATCACGTCGCTGGCCAGGCCCGCTATGCGCGGGGACGACGCCAGGAACGCGCTCCGGAGCCCCCGGTCGAAGGGATTGGTCCCACACCAGCGGCACGCGTCCGGAGCGGGGATCAGGTACGTTGCGCCAAACAGGGCAGCGCTCATCCCCGCCTCGACGCCCAGGAAGAGGGGGTCCGTCCTCTGGAGAGGATGCCCATCCCGAGCCTCCGCCGCGGGCGGATACGCAAGGCCCATCAATACGAGCAGGACCATAGATCGAGACATCTTCAACCTCTGAGATCTGCGCAGATGAGTCAAGTTTGTCCTGGCTGTCAGCGACCAAAATGCTCGACACCTGCGGTCGCGGCTCTGATTAGTTTTGGGGCAACTTCATGGCGTGGGCCGACTGCGCCAGTCCATAGCGCCACCTCACGGCTAGGCATAACGATCCGGGCGGCTGCCGTGCGGGCTCCTGGTGGCGCTG
>CAYOTU010000366.1:0-4164 GCA_964406905.1 uncultured Myxococcales bacterium
TCCTGAGCGAGGGAACCGAGTCGAAGGGCGGAATCCTGAGCGGAGGACCGAAGGGCCGGAGTCGAAGGGCGGGGGAGTTCGTACAACCACACGAACGTGATTGACAGCGACCGACGCGATCCAGTCTTCGTCATCCTTTCACTTGACCCCTTTTCGGGATCGCACCCTCCGGTGAGGAGCAGAGGTGATCTCTAAGTGCGAACGGCATTAATGCTATCGGTACCACAGGATGAATCCTGTGCGCACTGAAGTGAATTCAAGCGTTCAGCGGTCGAAGCGACCTATGCGGTCCTTTTCCACTTCTTTTTCGCGGTACGGATCTTCAGGTAGGTGTTGCGCTTGCCGGGGAGGGAGCCGCGGATCAGGAGGAGGTTGTTCTCCTTGTCCACGCCTACGACCTCCAGGTTCTCGACGGTGAAGCTCACGTTGCCGTACTGGCCGGGCATCTTCTTGCCCTTGATGATTTTTCCCGGGTAGGCTGAGCAGCCCGGCGCGCCGCCGTGGCGGAAGAACTCATGCACACCGTGGGTACGTATAGCGCCGTGGAAGCCATGGCGTTTGATGACGCCAGCGAAGCCCCGGCCCTTGGTCTTGCCCGTGACGTTGACGAAGTCGCCGATCTCAAAGAGGTCCGCTGTCACGTCCTGGCCCACCTTGAAGTCAGCGATCTCACCCTCCGGGAGCCTGAACTCGCGGACGAACCGCATGGGCTCGAGGTCTGCCTTCTTCAGCTTCTCCAACTCGGGCTTGCTGACCTTCCGCGGCTCCACCGGGTCAAAGCCCAGCTTCACCGACGCGTACTTGTCTTTGCCCGCCTCGGACTTGACCTGGATTACCTTGCAGGGGCCAGCCTCGACGACGGTCACCGGGATGACCCGGCCCTTGTCGTCAAAGATCTGCGTCATCCCGACTTTCTTTCCAAGGATTCCTCGTACCTTCATCGTCTTTCCTCTTGCTGTCGGTGGCGGACCATCGTCGTACACGGCACCTGCCGGACCCGATGCTCACACCGAACTTTGGGCGGACGATTTATAGTTGAGGGAACCCGAAATGTCAACCTTCTTCAAAGTGCAGCGATGGCCGCGCCTGCGAAGCCCAGCAGGATGGCCGCGCCCTTGCGCCTGGTGAGCGGCTCCTTGAGGAAGATCGCTGCCAGGATCGGGACGATCAGGACGGATGCCTGGTTGAGGACGCTCGCTATGCTCGTGTCCGTGTACTTCATCCCCGCTATCCAGATCGCCATGGCCAGGTAGGAGCCCACAAAGGACGCGGGGACCAGGAGACGCCAGTGGGGACCGGGGGTGAACGTTCGTGCGATGGAGCGACGGGTCGGTCCGTGCGCGAGGTAGAGGAAGAGGAAGGCCACGCCGCCCGCCAGGCGCAGGGTGGCGGACCAGAGCACGTCGGACCGGTCCAAGACGGGCTTGGCCATGACGATCCCCGCGGCCATGCCCGCCATTGCCAGGAGGCCGAACAGGATCCCCTGGCGGAGGTCCCGCCGGGAGATCGCGGTGTCGTCCGGGTCTCCCCCCCACGCGATGATCAGGATGGCGGAGCCCATCAGTCCCACAGCGAGGAGCAGGCCGGGGCCCACGGGCTCGGCCAGGTAGATGAACGCGAAGAGGACCACCAGGGGGCTGTAGAGGCTGTCTACAACCGAGGCCCGGCTTGCACCCAGGCGGTTGAGGGACGCGAAGAAGAGGCTGTCCGCGATGCCGATACCCAGCGCACCGGAGGCCAGGAGGATTGCTGCGTCAGCGAGGTCGTTCTCCGGGGGAAAGAAGGGGATCCCGAGGAGGGCCATGGTCGGCAGGAACAGCAAGAACCCGAAGGAGTTTTTGAAAAAATTCAAAGCGATGGGCGGGGTGGACGCGCCGGCCGAACGGAACATCACCACCGCGCTGGCCCAGACGAAAGCGACGAGGATCGAGTAGAATTCCCCGGATGTAGTCAGGGCCGTCATGCCCGGGGGTTTAGCATATTTCCAGCGTGCGCGCTATGGCACGCCCGACCCTCAGGCCGTCGGCCGCGGACGACGTTATGCCTCCCGCGTAGCCCGCTCCCTCGCCGCAGGGGAAGAGGCCGGGGTGGGAGATCGAGGCCAGGTCCGCGCGCCTGAGGATCCGCACCGGGGACGCGGTGGTCGTCTCCAGACCGATCACGATCGCCTCCTCGGTGATGTACCCGCGCATCCTGTGCCCCGCCAGCCGGATCCCTTCACGCAGCGCGTCGATGAGCGGTGCGGGGAGGATGGCTGCGAGATCCGCGGAGGTGAGCCCCGGGCCGTAGCTGGAGTCGGGGAGACTGTTCGAAATCAAACTACGCAGAAAATCAGTCACGCGCTGCGCGGGCGCGCAGCAGGCGCCGCTCCCAGCGGCCCAGGCAGCGCGTTCGAGGACGCGCTGGAAGCGGAGCCCCGCGAGGACGTCGTCCCCGTCCCAGTCCCGGGGACTCACAGTGACCACCAGAGCGGCGTTGCTCCAGGCGGAGGCCCGGGCCGCGTTGGACGCACCGTTCACCGCCAGGGCCTCGGGCTCCGCGGGGACCGGGAGGACGTGGCCTCCGGGGCACATGCAGAAAGTATAGACACCGCGGTCCCCTACCTGGAAAGCCAGGCGGTACTCGGCAGCCTCCAGCTCGGGGTGGCCGGCTAAGGATCCGTGCTGAATTTGATCGATCAGCGCGCGGGGATGTTCCACGCGGACCCCTACTGAAAAGTTTTGCGGAGCCATGGCGACCCCGGCTGCTGCGAGCCACTCGAAGGTGGTGCGGGCCGCGTTTCCCGGGGCCAGGACTACAGCGGCTGCATCGAGATCTCCCGCCGGGGTGCGGACCCCGCTGATCCGTCCATCCCGGACCAGGAGTTCGTCCATCCGGGTGTCGAAGCGGAAGACGACCCCAGCGTCCTCGAGGCCCCGGCGGAGCCGCGTGATGAGGGGGACGAGGCGGTTGGTGCCGACGTGGGCCCGCGCGTCCACAGCGTAGCGATCGTCCTCGCCGAGCCAGGCCAGGCGGGCCAGGACCTCCCGCACCGCCGGCCCCCGCTTCCGCGTGAAGATCTTTCCATCGGAATAGGTCCCCGCGCCGCCGAGGCCGAATCGAAAGTTGGACTCGGCCTGGAACCGGCCCTCCCTGCGGAGGTCGCGGACATGAAAATGTCTTGCCGGGAAGTCCGCGCCCCGGTCCAGGACCTCCACGGGTACGCCGACCTCTGCCAGCGCGGTGGCAGCGAAGAGGCCGGCCGGACCGGCCCCCACGATGATCACCGGGGGGCCGGCCCCCCGGGGGGAGCGGTACTCCGGCGCGTGGCCGATGGGCTCGAAGCCGGGGTCTCCGGGGTCTCGCAGGGCCACGGAGAGCACCCAGCGCAGGTCCCTAGCGCGCCGCGCGTCCAGGGAGCGGCGCTCAACTCGCCATGCGAGAGCGCCCGGCGCCGCGTCCCGGACCGCCTGGCCCAGGCGCCCCAGGGAGCCAACGGGCAGGGTGATGGTGATACGATCCGTCATGGACTCGTTGTACTCCGAGGGAATGCCGCTTATCAACTTGAACGCACACGGGGCATGTGTCTATCCTAGCCGCAGGAGGTTCCCATGCGCCATGCGATTCCACTACTCCTGGTCCTCGCCCTCACCCTGTCCGGCTGTCGTGTTGAGACGAAGAAGCCCGAGGCCGAGCCTCCGGCGGAAGGGGATCTCTGGATCTCCGTGGCGGTGACAAACGACATACACGGCTACCTCATGCCCCAGCCCCATGCCCTCCCAGCCGAGGGCGGCGGGCAACACAAGTACACCATTGGGGGCGTGGAGTGGCTGGCAGGGTACCTGGAGATCCTGAAGGTTCGGGATCCCGTGCTCCTGCTCGACGCGGGGGATATGTTCCAGGGGACCCTGATCTCCAACTCGGTGAACGGCGCGTCGGTGGTTGCAGCGATGAACCATCTGGGCTACTTGGCCGCCGCGGTGGGCAACCACGAGTTCGATTTCGGCAGGGAGCCCGAGGAAGATTCGGATCCCTTCTCAGCGTTGAAGGCCCGGGCAGCGGAGGCCAGCTTTCCATTTCTGGCCGCCAATATCCTGGACCGCGCCACCGGAGAGATGGTGGCTTGGCCAGGCTTCGCGTCCCACGTGATCGTGGAGGTAGGCGGTCTGAAGATCGCCATCCTCG
>CAYOTU010000367.1:0-1929 GCA_964406905.1 uncultured Myxococcales bacterium
GTGGTGTGTTTCTGTGGGAGGCCCTTTAGGGCCGATTCGGTTTGGCTGAAGCCCCGTCCCCACGATTTCACCCCCACGATTATCTGCCGCAAAGGTGGAACGAAACGTGGCTGACATCATTCCTCAAAGTCCGCCAGGATCTCCTGCGCTCGAACTAAATCCTTGGACCGAACACGGAGCTTCACGCCGACGAGCCCGCACGCGATGGGGAGTTGGAGAGCGGCAGCCTGCTCACCGTGGATGAAGGCCTCGATACCCTCGGCAGCGAGGACGCCCTGGATAATATTGGCGATGACCGCGTCGGGAACGGTATCCAGGGTGACGAGATCAGACATAGGCTCCTCCAATGCCTGAATGTATACCAAAAAGAGAGCTTCGGCCAAGGTCAACAAACGTGAGGATTCCGTCTTGCCGTAGAGCCCATGGCTCCCTAGAATGTCTGAAGCCTGAAAAAACGCTGGAACGATGTGGAGGAAAAGATGAGACAGTGGATAGCGATACTCGTGGCGCTTGGTTTCCTGATGCCTGCTGGTGTGGCCCATGCAAAGAAATTCAAAGGGTCTGAACTCCTGATCGGCCATAGCGTCAAGCCCCCTGTCGGTGCGAAGCGCTTCTCCCTGGGCCTGGACCTCCAGTTCGCGCCACTGGATGTGGTGCTCAGCTCCCAAAAGGACCGGATCATCGATTCGGCCATCGCTGCGGGCTGCGCGGACGCGAACGCAGGGCCCGAATGCGAGGCCAACGCTGAGCTGGCCATGGACACCCTCGCCGGGGTGAGCGACGCTGAATGGCAAACGATCAACCACAACCTGGGCGACAGCGCTGTGCTCCAGCAGACCCTCGTGGACGCTGGGGTCCCGGCCGAGGACGCACTCGCTGTATCCAACTATGTGGACGAAGTCCCCGCAGAGGATCGCGAGAGCACCCTGGGCCTCGCGCGCAAGCTCTCCTCCGGGGAGGCGTCGTCCTTTCTCCTCGAGCCCCGCCTTGAGGTAAACTTGAAGTACGTCTACCTCTCAACGAGCCTGCCCATGGCGCTATACAAGCTCGATGACCGCACCGACTTCAACCTGGGGAACCTCGGCGTGGACGTGCGCTTCGGCAAGGTCTGGGACCTCGCGGTGGGGGGCGTCGCGCTCAGCGGCGGGGTCCACACGTTCCTGCCCACCGGAACCGAAGAGGCCGACGCTATGGGCCTCACCAACCTCTTCTATGGCCCCAAGTTCTTCCATAGATATCTCACCACAGCGGGCTATGTCGTGGCAGGTCTGGACATCCCCTTCGTGACCTTCCAGGCCAGCGCTGAGGTCGTACCCATGTTCCCTGTCCGTGACGCCACCGGCATGGACACAGTCCTCTTCGGCAAGTACGGCCTGGGCGTCACCGTCCTGCCGAACTTCCTGGTCTCGCTAATCGCTGAGCTCAACGGCCTCTACCCGATCATGAACGCGGACGCGTACAACGCGCTCTTCGTGGCTGGCGGGCTCCAGTTCAAGATCTGGGTCATGAAGCTCAGCGCCGCGGTCCAGTTCCCCCTGGTGGAGCCTGACAAAGAAGACCTCGGTGCGATCGGAGGCGTGGATGTCGGCACCTTGGCTAAGTTCAATATTTTCGGGAGACTCTTATTCTCTTTTTAATCTGACACTTCAACTATGGAGACCTCCATGCGCGTCTACACCCGGGCCGGCGATAAGGGCGCTACGTCGCGCCTGAGCGGTGAGCGGATCTCCAAAGCCGACGCGGTGATCGAGGCGAACGGGACCGTGGACGAACTGTCCGCGTGGCTGGGCGCAATCCGGTGCTGCGGCAGCGGCGACGCGCTGCCCGGCGAGGACTGGCACACCGTCGAGAGCCTCCTGCTCGACGTTCAGAAGGATCTGATCCTCCTGGGTGCGGCCCTCTCGTCGAACGACTCGGCCGCCTGGCCCC
>CAYOTU010000367.1:2029-4155 GCA_964406905.1 uncultured Myxococcales bacterium
GATCTGATCCTCCTGGGTGCGGCCCTCTCGTCGAACGACTCGGCCGCCTGGCCCCTGACGCCGGACCAGGTGCCCCGCTTTGAGGCCCTGATTGACGCGGTCCTCGACGAAACCGGCCCCCTGGACCACTTCCTGATCCCCGGGGTCACCGAGGCCGACGCGCGGCTCCACCAGGCCCGCGCAGTGGCCCGCCGCGCTGAGCGCCGGGTGGTAGCGCTCCAGCCCGGTGACGTAGCAGACCGGGCCGTGCGCTACCTCAACCGCTTCTCTGATGTCCTGTTCTCTTTCTCGGTCTGGCACCGTCATTCGGCCGGTCTGCTCCGCGATAATGCAGTGAGATAACATGGAGGTACCCATGTCCCTGCGTCTAACATTCCTGTCGCTCCTGCTGCTCGCGCTGGCCATAGGCTGTGACTCGGGCGGGGACACGGCAACCGACCCGAGCGTGGACGCAGTGGCCGACGGGGACACCTCAAACGGCGAAGACGCTCCTGTTGCGCGGGACGCTGATCGCGAACCGCTCCCCTGGCCTGATCCCTCCGAGGTCGGCGCCACGTCGGTCTTCGACGCGAATCCAGGCGGCTTCTATGACCAGCCCTTCCCCTTTGACCTGCGACGGCAGTCCAACGGGCACCCAGACCTCTCGGGCTTCCCCAACCCCTACGACCTCGCCCTGGTGGACTCCTACGTTGAGCCCATCGTAGCCGCGGTGGACGGATTCTCCCCAGCGGGGACCATCTACCTGCGCTTTGACGGCCCCCTGGACCCGGGCGGCTTCCCGGAGCCGGAGCTGACCGCTAATCCGGACGGCGACATCGTCCTCACCAGCGTCACACCGACCTCGCCGACCTACGGCGTCCCGGTCCCGGTGGAACTGCATTACTACGGCACGACCCCTCCCGCTGAGGACTACTACCTCCAACCCTGGTTGCTGATGGTCAAACCCCTCCAGGGCTTTCCCCTGCGGGAGGGTGAGAAGTACGCGCTGCTGGTGCGGCGGGACCTCGGGGACGCGGACGGGAAGCTCCTGGGCGCGGCGGAGCTCCTGGAGCGGATCCTCCGTGGAGAGAAACTGACAGACAACGAGAAGCCTGTACGCAACTCGCTATCCCCGGCCCTGGCATGGCTGGATGAGACGGGAATCCCACGGAGTGACGTGGCCGCGCTCACCGTTTTCACAACGGCCAACCCCACCAAGGAAATGCAGAGCGCTGCTGAGTACGTACGCACCCAGCTCCCCGCGCCAAAGCTCCAGGGCGCGGTTAATCTGGACAAGAAGAAGGACAACCACACCCTGTACAAGGGCGTCTACGTCGCGCCAAACTTCCAGGTGGGGGAACCGCCCTACGACAGCGGCGGGAACTTTGTCTTCGACGCGCAGGGACATCCACAGGTCCAGTGGAACGAGGAGATCACCTTCATGGTCTCGGTCCCGACGACACCTGCACCGGAGAGCGGCTGGCCCCTGGTCATGTACTCCCACGGCACCGGGGGGAGCTACAAGTCCTTCACATACTCCATGGCGGAGCGGTTTTCTGATCTCGGAGTCGCGGTGATCGGCATCGACCAGCCCCTCCACGGGGAGCGGTACCACGGTCCGCCCATCGATGTGGAGATCTACTCCTTTAATTTCATCAACATCGACTCCGGCCGAACCATGTTCCGTCAGGCGGTGCTGGACAACGTCAGCCTCACCCGGTTTGTCCAGCAGGAGCTGGAGTTCCCAACCCCGGAGGGGATCTTCCGGGTGGACCCCGGCCGGGTGGGTTTCTTCGGCCACTCCCACGGAGGCCTGGTGGGCGGGATGTTCGTTCCCCTCGAGCCCTACATCAGGTCCGCTGTGCTCTCCTCGGGCGGCGGCGGGCTGGCCTACACCCTGATGCTGCGCAAGGAGATCAACTCCTCGACCGAGATCGATCTGCGAGACATGATCGCCACCTTCCTGGGGATCCAGGATGTCGAGGAGCTGACGGTCTTCCACCCGGTAATCAACCTGCTCCAGATGGGCGTGGACGTGACGGATCCGATAAACTATGCGCCCCACTTCTACGAGGACCGCTTCCGCTCCACGGTGGTGTCCACCCTGATCACCGAAGGAATCGACGACCCCTACACCCCGGCCATAA
>CAYOTU010000368.1:0-4144 GCA_964406905.1 uncultured Myxococcales bacterium
GCGGGGGAGGACGCACTACCACACGAACGTGGCCACGGCACCAGGTGGTTCCTCTTCCTGGGATCCTTCACTTTTTGGTGCGATTGTCCTGGCCGCGGATCCCTCATGCTTGACAAGTGATGCGAAAATGCTTCACTTGTATACAGGAGGTGCAGCGATGACTTCTTCTACCTTGACTGTTCGGGTCGACTCGGATGTGGCCAAGCGCCTGGGGAATCTAGCGAAGGCGACGTCTCGATCGCGGTCCTATCTGGCCGCTGAGGCTATCGAGGAGTTCCTGGCCGTCCAGGAGTGGCAGGTTCAGGCCATCAGGGACGGCCTTGAGCAGGCCGACCGAGGAGACGTTGTTGAAAGTAAGATCGTAAGGCGATCCTGGAAAAAGAGGCTTTGAAGGTTTTCTTCACCGCGCTTGTCGAGCGGGATCTCGACGAGGTCTACCAACACATTGCCCTCGACAACGCAGATGCTGCGGCGGAGATCGTTCTTCGAGTGATTGATGCGACGGACGGCTTGGCTGCTTTTCCAAATATTGGACGCCCGGGACGGGTGCCGGGGACGCGTGAGTTGGTTATCGGCGGGACACCTTTTATCGCCGTATATCGGGTTCGGGAGAACGAGGTGACCGTGCTTCGCGTCCTGCATGGAGCGCGGCGATGGGGTGACAATCGGGGCTGAAGCCCCTCCCACAGACGCGAACGCGGCCACTATTTCCCGCCGAGGTATTTCTTGACGGCCTTGACATGGTCCTTGTAGGTATTCGAGAAGTGATGGCCGCCGGAGCCGTCGCGCTTGGCCACGAAGTAGAGGTGACGGCTCTTTGGTGGAGCCAGGACTGCCTCGATGGCCTCCCTGCCAGGGTTGTTGATCGGGCCAGGGGGCAGGCCTTCGTACTCGTAGGTGTTGTAACGGTTCTTTTTGTTAAGGCGGTCTTTCTTTGTCGGGACCGCGCCCCGGCGCTCAGAGGAATACGTGAGGGTAGGATCTGTCTGGAGGGGCATGCCCTTGCGCAGGCGGTTGTAGAACACCGACGCAACCAGCTTCTTTTCGTAGGTGAGCTTCACCTCGGCCTCCACCAGGGAGGCCAGGGTCAGGAGCTGCCAGTCGTCGAAATGGAACTCGTGGACGACCTTCGCGTAGCGCTCGATGTTGGCCTTCTTGAGGGTCCGCAACTCTTTGATGGTCTGCTTGACCATGATCCGAAGCAGGTCATCGAGGTTCATCCCCGGCTCCACGAAGTAGGTCTCCGGAAAGAGGAAGCCCTCCGCACAGGTCAGCCGGTTCGGGTCCGCGGGTACCTCGACCTTCATGGTGCGGAGCCAGTCGCAATCCTCTGCCAGCCGCATGAGGTCTTCCTCGGTGCCGAGCCCCGCCTCCTCGAAAATCCGTGCCAGGTCCCAGATGTTGCTCCCCTCGGGGACCACCACGCGCAGGTAGGGCACCGAGGGCCCCCGGGTCAGCGCGTCCATGATCTCCGCAGGAGTCTGGGTCAGGTCGAACCAGTACTGCCCGGGGCGGAAGCGCTTGCCCTTGCCCGTGGAGATGGCGGCCAACTTGAAGTAGACCGGCAGACGGATCACCTCCTCCTGGGAAAGGATTTCGATGACCATGGCCATGTCCGTGCCCTTGGGGATCATGACCTTCTTGTGTTCCTCAGCCTCCGCAATGGGGGTGTTCATGTAGTGGTTGTAGTGATACCGAACCAGGAGGGTCCCGCCGCCACCGCCCAGGACGAGGACCA
Organism: uncultured Myxococcales bacterium; assembly: GCA_964406905.1. GTDB lineage: Bacteria > Myxococcota_A > UBA9042 > CAIXZC01 > CAIXZC01 > CAZNWW01. The sequence continues at coordinate 1,739 of CAYOTU010000368.1, forward strand.
GCATCCAGATCACCCAACTCTTCATGGGCTGTCCTCCTCTTCATATCGGGCCCGGGCCGCGGCGCTCTCCAGCCAGCCCTGGAGGATCAGTGCGGCAGCGACCTTGTCCACCTTTGGTCGGATCCGGCGTTGGCGCAAGCCCGCTGACTGCATGGCCCGGGTGGCCTCCACCGTGGTGAGGCGCTCGTCGTGCGTGTCCACGGGCGTCGCTGTGAGGGTCCGCAGATAGACCACGAACTCCCCCACTTGCGCTGCCTTCTCCGTAGCGGTGCCGTCCATGGAGAGGGGCATCCCGACGACGATCCCTGCTGCCTCGGCTTCGACCGCTGCCTCCACGACGAGGTGCGCGGCCCGTTTGTAAGTGCCCTTGTACGCTACGACCTTCCAGGGGGATGCGAAGCAGCGGTCCGGATCGCTCCGCGCAAGCCCCATGCGCACGTCGCCGAAGTCCACGCCCAGGATGCGGCCCGCACCGGACGGGATTGCTACGGTACTCATTGGTTGCACCTGCGGAGATCCTCGATTCGTAGCTGGAGGCTGCGGACACCCCGCCAGGTTCTCAGCTCAGGGACGTAGACCAGATCCAGGCGGTCTCCCGCGGCCAGGACCTCCCCGCCTCGACGGAACGCTATCGCGTCCAACCGTCTTCCGTCATTGCCGTCTACCACGAGTTTGAGGTGGGCGCCATCCTTCCCGACCTGCTTGTGGGAGAGAAGGTTTACTCCTCGGGACAGGAACCGAGGCTCCGGGTTCCCACTGCCGAAAGGAGCCATGGCCTCCACCGAGAGAACGGTTTCGTTAGCCAAATCCTCGATGGGGATCTCCAGGTCCACGTTCAGGGACGAGACCAGGTCCTCGTCTGTTGTCTCCGCTGCCAGGGTAGCGCTGAGGCGCGAGCGCAGCGCGTCGATTTGTGCAGGGAGGAGCGAGAGCCCCGCGGCCATAGCGTGGCCCCCGAAGCGGTCCAGGAGGTCTCCGGCCCGGTCCAGGGCCCGCACAAGGTTGAAGCCCTTGATCGAGCGGCCCGAGCCCGTGGCCACACCGTCGGACCCCACCCCGAGGACCAGAGCGGGCCGATGGAAGTGGCCGACCAGACGGGAGGCCACGATTCCGAGCACCCCCCTTGCCCAGCCCTCGCCTACAGCAATGGTCACCTCGGGGCCATCCCCGTCCGGCCGGGCCTCGACCTGGGCGAGGGCCTCCCTGAAGATCCCTGCCTCCAGTTCCTTGCGCTCGTTGTTGAGGCGGTCCAGGTCCCGGGCCATGACGAGCCCCTTGGAGAAGGACCGGGTCCGCAGCAACTCCACGGCGCGAGACGCTGAGGCCATGCGCCCTGCCGCGTTGAGCCTGGGACCAATGGTGAACGCGATGGATGAGCTGTCGAGGACCCGGTCCTCGACACCCGCAACCCGGTTTAGCGCGGCGAGGCCCGGGCGGGCCGGCTTCTCCCAACTCCGCAGGCCGTGGTAAACCAGGGTACGGTTGAGGCCCTGCAGGGGGACCATGTCCGCTATGGTACCCAGTGCGACCAGATCCAGATAGCTCTTGAGAGGGGGGGTGCGGTCGCCCTGGGCCATGACCTGGCGGGCCCCCGCTATAAGAAGGAACGCTACGCCGACCCCGGCGAGGGGCCGGAAGGCCTCGGGCGCGTCGACCCGCTGGGGGTTGAGGAACGCAAACGCTGGCGGGTGCTCCCCCTGGAGCGTGTGGTGATCCGTGACGATCACGTCCACGCCTGCTCCCGTGAGGGCCTGGACCTCCTTGTGGTTGGCCGTAGCGCAGTCCACGGTGACCACGAGCTGTACACGATCATCGATGGCCTGCTCGACCCGGGGCATGTTCAGCCCGTAGCCGTCGTCTTCCCGGTGTGGCAGGTAGTAATCCGCTGACCCGCCGCAGTTTTCGATAAAGGAAAGGAGGAGGACCGTGGAGGTGATCCCGTCCACGTCGTAGTCTCCCCAGATCAAGATCGATTCGTGGCCACGGATCGCAGCGGCCAGGCGTGCCGCGGCCGCATCGAGCTGGGGCAGGCTTGATGGATCGGGAAAGGTGCTCAGGGTCGGGTGCAGGAACGCGCTGGCCTCCTCCGGCGTGTCGATTCCCCGAACAGCCAGGAGGTATGCGAGGACGCGGGGAAGCGCAAGATCGTGCTCAAGGGTATCGACAATGTGGGGAGAAGGAGTGGCCGGAAGCCAGCGCACAGCGCCCGAATGGGTCACGCGCCCTTGGGGCGCATGATTTTGTCGAGGTAGAGCAGGACCGGGCTTGCCACGAAGATCGACGAGTAGGTCCCGATGAGTATCCCGATGATCAGCGCGAACGCGAAGTCCTTGATCAGCCCGCCGCCCAGGATCCAGACGGAGACGACCACCAGGAGGGTGGTGATGGAGGTCAGCAGGGTCCTGG
>CAYOTU010000369.1:0-4140 GCA_964406905.1 uncultured Myxococcales bacterium
CGACGGTTGTTTGGGCAAGTAAAAGAGCGGCGGATACGTTTTTGCGGATCACGGCTTCGACGGAGCTATTGAGGAACCCATCCGTAGAGGTTAAGATCCTTCGCGGAGGTCCATATGAGCAAGCTCTGTCTCCTCGTCTTTATCTCCGCCTTCCTTCTCGTCGGCTGTGCTTCCGGGCAGGGCAATGAGCCCCCCTCGGATACAACAAGCCCTGAGGTGTTCGACACCGTCGCAGAGCTCCCGACCGACGCGATTTCCGATACCACGAAGCCCCTCCCCGCCCCCGAGGTCCTCTGGGACTCGGGCCCGGAGGTCCCGGACCTGCCCCCGTGGGTCATCGAGTACCTCGGCGAGGAGGGCCTGAGCAGTTGGTCTTTTGCCCTCGAACATGGCGGAGAGCCCCCCGCGCATATGCACCTCGCTGACTACGGCGTGGCCAACAGCCACGTCTTCTCCCTGATCGGCTACACGTCCCCCTTCAATACCCTTCACTCAATGATCGGCCCGGACTACCAGAAGGACGGCGGATACTTCTCCGACCTTTGGATCGAGGTCACGAGCGCCGTGGACGGGATCCCGATCACCTGGAAGCGGGAGTGGATCGGGCGGGCACGCGGCGCTCCCGTGGTGGTGACCGTTGCAGAGTCGCCGGTCGTGAGCCTCACCGTCCTCGACGTAGCGCCGTTCGGGGGCCTCTCGTCTCCAGAAGACTCCCCGCCTGGGATCCTGCGCGTCGTGCTCCTCCGCAACCGCACCGCAGAGGACCTGGACGGGCTCTGGCTCCGTGCAGCTTGTGCCCGTACCCAGGAGGACCTCGGAGAGGGGCAGGTCCTGGAGGAACGAGGCGGCAACCGGCGGATCCTGGAGTGGTTGGACGGGGACGAGCCTGTCGCAACCGGGACCGGCTTGGCGATTCCGGTCGGTCCGCTCCCTGCGGGGGGCCTCGTAACCTTGCGTCTGGCCGCGGGGACCGGGGAGGCCGGAGACGACATCGACGCAACCCTCGACGCGCTGAGGGAGGAGGCGGGCCCCCTCATCGAGGACACCTTGACCGCCTGGGCCAAACGGCTCTACAGGGGCATCGAGGTCGTCACGCCCGATTCGCGTGTCAACGACTACCTCACCGGCGCGCAGGTCATCGTGCTCTCGCAGATAGCGTCCACCGGCGCGCTCTGTCCAATGTCTCAGTACACCCGCACCTGGCTGCGGGACTGCGGCGGCCCGGTGCGCTACCTCGCGCGGAGCGGCTTCACCGAGGAGGCCGAGGGGATCCTCGATTACCTCTGGCTGGCCGCGCTGGTTGGGGGGGGGCTGAGCAATTCCTACCCGGCCGACCTCGATCCCGACCTCCTCGGGACCCTGGATCCGCCGGCCTGGGAGGACCAGCCCGTGATGACCGGTCGCACCCGGGCCGAGTCCCCGAGCTACCTCGTACTAATGTACGCCTGGCTCTTCGGCGTCACCGGTCACGGCCCCGACATCGATCAACAGCAGATGCTCCGTTACGCGCTGCTCAAGCAGGAGTTTCACGGGGATCTCCTCCCATTCAGCGGAGACGAGACCTTCCGCACCGCCATGGCCATCGCGCACGGCCTCCCGGTGGACGAGAGCTTCGAGGAGGGCTACCTCTCAGCGAACTCCTCGTTCCTCTGGGTCCCTGCCGCGCGGTTCATGGCGCTCATCTCTTTGCTATCGGGCGAAGACGCCGAGGTCTGCGACGAGTGGCTGGCGCTGGCCGCACAGGTCGAGGCGGCCGCTGAGGAGACCTACCACGCGGACGGGGGTGCGTACACGCCTTACGTCCACGAGGAGGACTTCTCCCCCGCTTCTGCGCCCTTTGAGGACGTCAACACCAAGCCCATCTGGGCCGGCTACTTCGAGCGCTTCTCCGACGTGGCCGCGGACAACCTCGACGCGACAATCGCGGCCCTGGGCGGCGGCGACGGGATCCTGGTGAGTCCGCTCCCTGACGCGTACGTGGGCTGGATGGGGCTCCCCATCGAGGAGGGGATCTACACCGGCATGTCCCCGGGCTACTTCCTGCAGAACCTCGCGCAGGAGCGCCATCCCCTGGCCGAGGCAGCCTTCAACGCGCTCCAGCATCACGCCTCACCGAGCGGGGCCACCCCGGAGTACGCTGTGCTGGACGGCCCGTATCCCCTCCAGTTCATGTACGACCCCACCGGCGGCGAGCCTGCTGATTACACCTCCCGCTATCGCCCCTGGGAGGGGGCCATCGTCGCTGACGCTGTGCTCGAATACCTCTTCGGACTCCGCCAGGTGGATCAGTCGTTTGACCTGGCCTTGAGCCCAAACCTGCCCAACGGCTGGTCCTGGAGCGAGGTGCGGGGGGTCCAGGTCGGCGACCTCAACCGCTACGACATCCGAGTCGAACGACATGATGGGACCTGGACCGTGACCGTCACGGCCCTCTCTGGGGGACCGGTCGACATCTCCCTGGATCTTCCCTGGTCCGACGACGGGGCGAGTGCGATCGTGACTCTCGACGGCGAGCCGATTGGAGCCAATGGCTGGGTGAACCGCTGGGGCCAGGGGATCCTCCAGGTCGATGATTTTACCCTGAACAACGAAGAGGAGCGCTTGATTGTTGCCCGATGACGCTGGGTCGCTTTGGCAGGAGATGCCCCTCGACGCTGGCGGCCACCGCGGGTAGAATCGGGACCTCTGAGGGAGGGAGGAGATGCCCCGAATTACCGGCACGCACGCCAGGGTCCACCAGCGGCTCGCTTCTTTTTTTCTGGACCTGATCCCGATCCTTTTGCTGGTCAAGGTCGTCGGCGTTGAGCAGCTCTTCAAGGTCGGACCGGGCATGCCCCCCCTGGCAGCGAGCACGCAGATCATCTTTCGGGTCTACCTCGTCTACGTGGTTCTCTCTGAGATCTACTTCCGGCTCTTCACGCCTGTCCCCGGGCGCACGCCGGGCATGCGCCTCCTTGACCTGGCGCTGGTGAAGACGAGCGGCGAGAGGCCGGTGAATTTCTTTTTCGGGATCCTCCATATTATCATAGGGATCTTCGGCTTCTGGCTTGTCTGGTGGCCGAGCTTCCTGGGGAAGCCGGCATTGCACGACATGCTCTTCGGGGTCGACGTGGTGCGCAACCCGAAGCCGGTCGAGCAGTCCGACTCCAGTGCCTGACCCTCACACATGAACACGGAGAATAGCGCTATGCCTTGCCGTATCCTCATCCTCGTGGTGCTCGCCGCAGCGCTCGTAGCGCTCGGCGGATGCAGGTCCGAAGATCCTCTGGAGGTTCCCCAGAAGCTTGCCTTTGGCGACGGGCGCTACGCGTTGATTCGTCCGCCCTACTGGAAATCCATGGAGCTGAAGGAAGAGGGCGATATCGAGCTGGGCTCCACGCGGGCCGAAGGCTACGTCCTCGTTGTCGTCGACGCGGCGGCGGACTTCCCCGGGGACGCGGACCTCGAAGGGTACTGCGAGAAAGCGGTCGAGTCCCTCTCGACCACGCCCCCCAACAAACTGGAGTCCTCCGAGCGGGAGGAACTCGAGGTCCACGGGATGGACGTCATCAAGATCGTGGTGACAGGGCGCATCGGGGGGCTTCAACGGGCGCAAGGCTGGGTCGTCTGCATGAAGAACGATGACGACTTCATCCGGATGGTCCTCTGGTCCCCGAAGTCAGCCTATGACAAGCACTTGCAGGATTTCGGCGCTATTGTCCTCTCCACGCGCGAGTTGGATGATTAGGGATCGCCGAGAAATAACCAGTGCATTCGGCCGCCGCTGCATCCGCTCTCGCGGCGTTGCGCAACCTCAACGTACTGGCAGTACGCCTGCGGTTGCGCGCCTTCCGAGAGCAGCGCATCAGCGCCCTCGGTGCGATCTGTTTATTTCTCGGCGATCCCTTAGAAACAAAGTGGATACCCCCTTCAGGTCTTTATCGGACCAGCCGCACTCGGCCACGGTCGCAGGCTCCCGGCTGGGATCGACAGGCCTTTGCGCTGTCCTGTTCTCGCTAACCGATCACGCATGGATGTTCCTCATACGTTTCTTCTTTGTTAAGCCGGAGTGTTACCCCGGCGGCCTTGCCGCGTTCCGGTCGGCGAAAAAAAGCTATAGCGTTCGATGCTTCTCCGCAATCGCGTCGGCGAGATCGTCGA
>CAYOTU010000370.1:0-4137 GCA_964406905.1 uncultured Myxococcales bacterium
TTCGATTCTCTGCAACCATCCCTCGGTGTGGGACATCATCAAGGGCTTTCTCGCTTGCGGAGCGGAGTCTCGTTCTGTTGGAGAAACAGAGAAGGAACCCGGCCGAGTTCGGGACGATGGGGCAGGTGAGGGCAGCCCCTGGAGAGGCAGTGAGTCTCCAGCGATTATGGTGGGACAGCGCCAGACATCTGGTGTCATTATTAGCTGCGTTGGTGTCGTTATTCCGGCTGGCCGAGTATCCTGATGTGGCCATCATACACGGCCTTCTCAATTGCCGGCGTGACCTCGGATACCTCCAGGCGCTCGCTTGGGCGAATCCGCAGTGACCGGCCATCCCCGAGTCCGTCGCGGATGAATAGGACGGTACTGAGTTGGCTGACGATTGTGAAGCGGGGTGCCGGATCCTTGTCAGGCAATCCCAGTTCCTGGCGACACAGCCCGGCAAGACGGTCCAGCGTGGCAGGTTCCGGCATGGAAGCGCCGTGTTCTATCTCCAGCCAGATACCCTCCTTGGCCAGAAGGACTCGCGTCACCTCGCACCCTGACGTTTCCTCCGGCGCGGTTGAACCAACCACCGTCTCTTGAGGCTGTCGCCCCTCCATCTTGATGTCGTCGAGCTTCTTGCCTGCGCGTTTCAGGTTTAGAACTCGCTGGATGCCAGCCAGATGCTCCTCTCCGTAATGCCGGCCCCGGCCGCGCCCCGTAGGTGGCGGGATCAGCCCGCGTTGAACGTAGAAACGTACCGTCCGCTGGGTCACTCCCGTCATCCGGGTCAGGTCATCGATGGTGTAGCGGCGTTCATCTTCCATGGTCCAATTGTGCCACCAAGCTGTCATAATTGGTAGGAGCCTCTGTGCAGGGGGTGAAGATGACCTCAGAGTCCCTGGATTCCGTGTCCCATCTGGTCGATAATGGCTGGAGAGGAAGGTGACACCGTGCCGTTGAACCCCCACGCCAGACAGTGCAAAGGGAAATCCCGACGAACCGGCAAGCCCTGCCGGAATCCCGCTGTTGCAGGTAGCGACTACTGTCGCCTCCATGGCGGAGGGGCTCTCGGCAATCGATCTCGTACAGGAATGCCCAAGCCCTCTGGCTCCGGTGGCCCATCGCCCAAGGGGCACCAGAATGCTCGTAGGCACGGCGTCTACTCGAAGCACCTCACTCCTGAGAAGCAGCACCTCTACGAGGCGCTCCTGGCTGGCTACGTGGCAAAGTTTCACGCCCTATCTGCTGAGGAACGAGGTCTGATCGAACGCGTGGCGTTCCTTGAAACCAGATGGAACACGGCAACAAAGGCTGGTGCTCCGTACCGGGCTCTCAACTACTTGCACAAGCTCGTGTGGAATGAAACGGAGACCTATTGCGCTTTGCCTCCGACCACTGGTGCAAGGGCCGCGGCGGAACGTAGGAGGCTCGTCGAAATCGTCTACTCCATGAGCCGACGGATGTACGCGTTTATCTACGCGCCACTGGCAGTCAAGGACGCCGACTCTTGAGCCTCTGAACAAGGCCGCACGCGGCCGAATTATGACAGTGGCGCATCTGTCCTGGTCAGCCTGGCCGCGCTCCCTGTTGGGGTGTCAAGCAAGGGGTGTCGTTTTTTGCACGAAAGGGCACTATCTCGGACGGATTTCGCGGGGGCGAGGGGGGGCGAGGTCCTTGCTGCCACCTTCCATTATTTTGCTCCCTGTCGCTGACGACCTTGATCCCAGACCCCGCGTCCGGGATAATCGGGTCATGCTCCAGGGAAAAAAGGTAGATCATGGCACCTATGACAGTCACCTATGACTTCGACGCCGGTCAGACAATAGTGTTGGCCCTGGGTAAGGAGGAGACCAAGACGCTTGAGCTACAGAAATGCTCGGCGGACGAGGCAGTGATTCTGAGCGGCGAAAAGCAGATTCTGATCCAGTTCAAAGATGCGGACCATATCTCTCTGTCTGCTGCCGGGAAGATACCTGTCCAGATGACCAGGATGCCAGCGAAGTAGAAGGAGCCCTGGCTGGACCGGTCCCGCCCATATCGACACCGGGTCACGTTTGACCGTTATGGGGGGGATTCGTGGCCCGCACGGCCCGGCTGTGACCGGGAGACCTGCTGATTCCGGTCGCTGACCTACTGACTCGACATCAGCGGGACAGGGGGGAGCATGGAAAAGCGGAGACTGACCAAGCGGCTGATCGATTCGCTGACCGCGCCGGCCGGCAAGGATCGGGTGCGTCACTATGACTCCGAGATCCCGGGCTTCGGGGTGATCGTCTACGCGTCGGGGCGCAAGTCGTTCTTCCTGCAATACGGTCCTGAGAAGCGGCGCTGGCGCGTGAAGCTCGGAGATTATGGACCGATGACCCCGGACGCGGCCCAGGACCGGGCGCTGGCGATCCTGGCCGATGTCGTGAACGGCTCGGACCCGGTGGAGGATCGGCGCCGTGTCCGAGAGATCCCCACGTTCAAGGCTTGGTCCGATACCTACCTGGAGGACGTGGAGCAGCGAAAGAAGAGCGTCCGCAACGACAAGCGATACCTCGGAATGGCTGTCAAGCGGTGGGGCTCCCGGACCCTGGACTCCCTCAATGTGGAGGACGTGCGCAAGGTGTTCCGGTCGATGACCGTGGCCGGCAAGCGCATCGACGCGAACCGTTGGCTTGCCTCGGGCGCGGGCTTCTCCTCGCGCCGGCCTCGATATGGCGAAATAGCAGCATTCCACCGATGGAGTAATCAATGACCGAGAAACTACCACGTTGCAAAGGGCTTTCCAGGCGAACGGGGGAGCGATGCAAGAACCTGGCGTGGCCTGGCAGCGACTACTGCCGATCCCATGGCGCGCAGGCGCTCGGGCACAAGGGCAAGAGTCGGCCCAAGGGATCGCCCAAACCGCCAGGCTCGGGCGGGCGCCCGCCCAAGGGAAACACCAGCGCCATGACCTACGGAGCTTACACCAACAAGATGCCCGCCGAGATGAAGGCGCTCAGGGAGTCGCTGCTGATCCGGTACATGCGCGCCGTGGACAGCCCAACCGATATTGACCAAATGACGCTGGAGCGGGCCGCAGCCCTGGAGACCAAGCTCGTCTTCGCACTCGCCGACCCGGAATGTCCGGCCAGCACGATTGACATCCTCACCCGGGTCCTGCACCGCGAGCTCAAGTCGCTCAAGATCACGCGGGAGCAGCAGGAGTCCAGCAGCTCGGGCACGACGTACGCCGAGGTGGTCGCGTCGATCGTGAAGAAGGTCGAAGCGCGCAAGAAGGAGATCGAGGCAGACAGGCGGCTCGAGGCTGCCAGGCGGCTCGAGGCCCCCAGGCCCGCGCCGTCCAGACCAATGCCCGCCAGGCGCGAGGTCATCGACGTGGAGCCAGTTGTGCACGAGGATCCCAACCCGGCGAGAAAATGGAGGGAGCGATGAAAACGATTCTGGTGGTGATGATGCTGGTGGCGTGTGCTTTGACGGCTTGCGAGGGTCCGGCTGGTCCACCTGGCGAGCCTGGCGTTGCTGGTCTGGCTGGTGAACCTGGTGCGGCGGGTCCGGCTGCTCAACTGACAGAGGAAATCCGGGTCAAGCGCCTGGTGCTCGTGGACGAGGCCGGCAAGGTGCGCGCTGCCCTGGGTGTGGACGATGCCGGCCCAGGCCTGTTCCTGTTCGACGAGGCCGGTAAGCAGCGCGCTGCCCTGGGTGTGGACGATGCCGGCCTGGGCCTGCTCCTGTTCGACGAGGCCGGTAAGCAGCGCGCTGACCTGGCCGTGATCGATGCCGGCCCGGGCCTGCTCCTGTTCGACGACGGTGGCTGCTCCTCGCGCCGGCCTCTGTGGGGAGGAATAGCGCACTCTCCTTCCCAAGGCGCACACTGTGAGTCCGAAATCCCTACCGCCCGACGAGAAGCGATGCGCGGCCACGAGCCGGCAGACGGGTGAGCGGTGCAAATGTCGGCGGATCCCGCCAAGCAAGTTCTGCAAGTTTCACGGCGGGCAGAATGTCGGAGGCGGTGGTGGACCTGGCGTGCCCAAGGGATCGCCCAAGCCGGAGGGCACGGGCGGTCCACCGCCAAAGGGCAGTACCAACGCCATGACCTACGGTGCCTACAACGGTGGCTGCTCCTCGCGCCGGCCGCTGTGGGGAGAAACAGCACAATGACTATGC
>CAYOTU010000371.1:0-4135 GCA_964406905.1 uncultured Myxococcales bacterium
GGTCCTCGCGGACGGCCGGTTCATGAACATCGACCAGAACAAGGCCGTGGTGCATATCGCAGCTCCCCAGGACAAGAAGATCGCTGAGCTGAGCGGAAAGCTCAACTTCACCTATGTCGCATACGGAAAGAAGGGCAAGAAGGCCCGGAGCCGCCAGATGGCCCAGGACTCCAACGCGGCCGGGGTCTCCTCTGCGAACGCGGCTCAGCGCGCGGTGACCAAGTCATCCGGGTTCTACAAGAACGTAGAGTGGGATATGGTGGACGCGGACGAGGCTGGCGCGGTGGACATCGCCAAGATGGAGGAGGAGGCCCTCCCCGAGGAGATGAAGGGGATGGACGGCGAGGAGCGCAAGGCCTACGTCGGGAAGAAGAAGAAGGAGCGGGAGGAGATCCAGGTCGAGATCCGTAAGCTCAACAAGGATCGGAAGAAATTTGTTGCCGAGAAGCGCCGTGAGATGGAAAAATCCGATACAGAGACCCTGGACTCCGCGCTGATCAAGGCAGTACGATCCCAGGCCGAGGAGGCTGACTTCAAGTTCGCAGAATAGGACCCCCCATGTCAAAGACAATCCTGGTAGTAGAAGACGATCCCTCGATCCGTCGGGGGATCGTCGACGCGCTCAAATTCTCGGGCCATATACCCAGACAGGCAGCGGACGGACACGAGGGCCTGCGCGCGTCTACGGAGGACAGCTATGACCTCCTTCTCCTGGATCTGATCCTGCCGGGCCCCGGCGGCCTCGAAATCCTTGACGCTGTCAAGGCTGCCCGTCCCACGACCCCGGTGATTATCCTTACCGCAAAGGGAGACGAGGCAGATCGGGTCGCAGGCCTGAAGAGGGGTGCGGATGACTACGTGGTCAAGCCTTTCAGTGTGCGGGAGCTGCTGGCCCGCATCGAAGCGGTGCTGCGTCGCTCCCCGGAGCGGCCCTTGGATACCCCGGAGATTTCGTTCCCCAACGGCGTCGCTGATCTGGCTCGGGGCGAGATCCGCCGGGACGATGGGACGACTGAGGAAATCTCGGGGCGCGAGGGCGAGGTCCTCCGGTACCTGGCAATGCATCAGGGCCGGGTGGTGTCGCGGGGCGAACTCCTCTCCCGGATCTGGCACCTGAAGCCGGGCATCATGGAGACCCGCACCATCGATATGCACGTAGCGCGCCTCCGGGCCAAGATCGAGGCTGAGCCAGCGAACCCTCGGGTCCTCCTCACGGTGCGGGGCAAGGGCTACATGTTCGCCGCGGCGAACCACTCGCATGACGACCCTTCATGACTCGCAACATTCGCGTCTGGCTGCTCTTTCTTCTTTTCCTCGCCACCCTTTTCGGCGTCATGGGCTGGCTCACTGTGGGCCTGCTGGATTCGGACACCGAGGCAGCCGCTCTGCGGCGCAGGGCGATCCATGAGGAGGACGTGCGCCTCGCTCTCTGGCGCATGGACTCCCTCCTGGTCCCGATCATCGGGCGGGAGAGTGCGCGACCCCACTACGTCTACCAGGCATTCTATCCAGCGGAGACAGCTTACACCCACCTCCTGGCCCGGCTTGACGCGGGGGACGTGCTGATTCCATCCCCACTCCTGGGGCCGCCCCCCGAGGAGGTCCTCCTCTACTTCCAGATCGATCCAACCGGTGCGTTCTCCTCGCCCCAGGTGCCCATGGGGAACCTCCAGGATCTGGCCGAGGCCCGGTACATGGAGGACACTGTCCGCGATCGCTTCGCTGCCCGACTTACAGCGGTTCAAGGGATCCTGGAGCGGGAGGCCCTGGTGGCCTTCCTCCCCGAGGGAGAGCCAGAGGACGTGCGTACCGCAGTGGCCGCGCCGGCTGTGCCGAGGGGAAGCCGCTCAATCAACCTGCTCTCCTCCATTGAGCGGCAGGCCCGGAGCAACAGCTTCAACATGGCGAACGACGCGTTCAACCTCGATGCCGAGGCCAATCCGCTCCAGGAAAAACAGCAACTCCAAGAGATCCGCGAGCCGGCCCCCGAGGCCCCCTCGGTACTGCGTCGGGGGACCATGCGTCCCGTCTGGGTTGACGGATCTCTCTTCCTGGCCCGGCGGGTGTCCTTTGACGGTGCGGTCCACGTGCAGGGGGCCTGGCTGGACTGGCCCAGAATCCGGGAAACCCTCCTGGCGGGGATCAGGGATCTTTTACCCAACGCTGAGGTAGAGCCGGTGGGGGAGGGTGCGCTGGGGAACACCGACACCCTGGCGACGATTCCAGCGCGCCTCCTCCCAGGCGCTCATCCGGAGCTGGCTAGGGACACTGCCTCCGGTCCGATCCGTTTTTCCCTGGTCCTTGCCTGGTTGGGTGCGCTCCTCGCTGGTCTGGCCGTGGGGTTCCTGATCCGTGGTGTCCTGGCCCTGAGCGAGCGCAGGGGCGCGTTCGTCTCAGCTGTTACCCACGAACTGAGGACGCCCCTCACCACCTTCCGCATGTACACGGAGATGCTTGAGGAGGGCATGGTCCCGGACAAAGAGGACAGGCGGCGATACCTGGGAGTGCTTCGTTCAGAGGCTGAACGCCTGGGTCACCTGGTGGAGAACGTCCTCTCGTATGCTCGGCTCGAGCGCGGGCGAGCCGCTGCTTCCCTGAAGGCCATCGAGGTGGGGACCCTGCTGGAGCATCACCTCCGGTCATTGGAAGTGAGGGCAGCGCAGGCAGACATGAGCCTCGACGTGACCCGTGACCCCGCTGCCTGCGCCACGCGGGTTCGGGCTGACGGGAACGCGGTTGAGCGGATCCTGTACAACCTGGTGGACAATGCGTGCAAGTACGCGGCCGCTGCTACGGACCGCCAAGTCCATCTGGATTGCCTGCCAGCGCGGGGAGGCGTAGCGATCAGGGTCCGGGACCACGGCCCGGGGATCGCACCGGATGTCCTGCCGCACCTCTTTCAGCCCTTCTCCAAGTCAGCATCCGACGCGGCGGGCACTGTCCCCGGCATCGGCCTCGGCCTCTCCCTCGCTCGCCGCCTCGCCCGTGGCATGGGCGGGGATCTTCGTAGCATGGAGGTGGACGAGGGCGCCTGCTTTGAACTGCGGCTTCCCGCTGAAAAAGGTCGGTGAAGAAAAAGAGATGTCTACATCGGTAAGTCGTCGTCGTCGTCCGGCGGGAGGGGCTTGCCGGTCTTCCGCTGCCACTCGATAGTTTGGAGGTGAAGGCCTGAGAGGCAGGCACGGTTGACCTCGAAGGTCAGCACGAGGGGCATCGAGGTGGCTGTCATAAGCGTGCAGCGCGCGTGGGTGGCATCCAGGCTCTTGCAGAACGGGGTGCCTTTGAAGATATCGTCATTGACAAAGGGCATGATGAATTCCGCACAGAGTTTTTCCCAGGACTCGCTGGGGTGTAGCTCTTTGAACCTCGGCTTCGGCGTGCCCGGAGGTGCCGTGTCCACCTGTATCTTCTTCGACGAAGTGCATACCGAGAGGAAGGTGTGGCAGTCCGGCCCGTTTGTCTTCTCTCGCCAGACCTTCAGCAGCGACTCGGCCTTGAGCACCAGATCGTCGCCGGCTTGGGCAGGCGCCACGAGGAGGAGGGTTGAGAGAACAGAAAGAATAATTTTATTTAACACGGGAGAACTCCTTAATGAATAACGCCTGAGAACCTTCAATTCCGCTGTGCTTCGTTCAAGATGGCACTGGCGTGACCTGCGGAGAGAGCCTCTCAGCGAGTATCTTAGGAGGTAGCCCAGGTGTCAACGATCTAAGAATATTCCGACCGCGGTGGTCGGCCTGCCCTGACGGGACCCCTCCCACAGAAACACCCTCTCAGTCTCTTCTGGGATATCATGCCGCCTACGGGACGAGAGGATCAGTTCACGGATGCGCCCGAATCCTCAATCTGCTTCGTATTAGCTTATGGCTTTGGTATGTTGGCTGTGATCAACGGTTCCGTGAAGGGGGACAAATGCATAGGCTCATCATTGTCGTAACGATTATCGCCTTGGCTGGTTGCAATTCAAGTACGGAACCTATCGGCACGGACACAGGTCCCGGCATTGACAATGTCGGGGAGCCGGACTGGAGGACCGTGGACGAAGCCGGAGGCGGGGAGTTGCCGCTCTTGGACACGCCCTGCGCCCCGGACTGCGCTGGTAAGAATTGCGGGGACGATGGCTGTGGGGGCGAGT
>CAYOTU010000372.1:0-4124 GCA_964406905.1 uncultured Myxococcales bacterium
CGTCAGCAGCGGGGTCCACGGTCGCAGGCTCCCGGCTGGGATCGTCAGCAGCGGGGTCCACGGTCGCAGGCTCCCGGCTGGGATCGTCAGCAGCGGGGTCCACGGTCGCAGGCTCCCGGCTGGGATCGTCAGCAGCGGGTTCCTCGGTCGCAGGCTCCCGGCTGGGATCGTCAGCGGGGGTCGTGAGGCTTGCCTTTCGCTCCATAGCGTCGAGGCGCTCATCGATACGGCCAAGGCGGGCTTCCAGTGTGCGGATCCGGGCAGCGTCACCTCGACCTGTCGCCCCGATTCGGTTGGCCTCTGCCTCGTCGAGCTTATGATCCACGGCCTGATCTACGGTCCGTCGCAGGGCCTCGGGGTCGTGCGAGACTGCGCCCGCCACCGGGGGCGAAGCCTTCGGTGTGTCGGTCTCCTTTTCGCCCGTGCAGCCCATGGCAAAGACGAACGCCAGCGCCAGTGCGAGGCCCAGACCGCTGCGGAAGATAAGCATGTCTTCCCTCCTAGTTGTTCAGGACACGACCCATGATGTGGCCGGTGTTCTCGTTGGTCCAGACCACGACGAAGGTCGTCGGGTCGATGACGTTGACGTCCGGGTCTGCTTGTGCGCCGGCCACTGATTGATTCACCGGGAGCTCAGAGGTCTCGGGGCCACCCGACGCGTTGAAGATCCGCCGGGAGATCCCGGTCCCGTAGGCGTCGATGTCTTCGCTCTCCCAGACCACCACCAATTCGTTGCCCGCAAGGCGGGCAGCGCGGGGCACTGACTGCATGCCCGCGTCGTTCTCGTGTACCTGGAGATCGATGCCCTGGCCCACCTGGACCCCTGCATGGTTGATCAGCTCGAAGAAGACTCCGCTGGAGTCGCCCGAGGCCTGCTTCCCGCTCTCCCAGAACACAGCGAACCAACCGGCCTGCTCTCCTTCTCCTTCGAGCCCCACCACCACCGAGTTCTTCTGGCTGCCGAACTCGTACTCATTGACCAGCATTTCGTCCAGGGCTATAGCGCCTTCATCGTCGAGGGTCAGCGCCATCACCGCGAAACCCTGGGAGTCCTTGTTGCCCAGCGAGGCCCAGGTCGTGGCGAGGCCCCCGTCCGGCAAGAAGGCTGCGTCAGGGGTTCGCTGGCTGTCGAGCAGGAAGGTGTTCAGGGTGAACTCGCCCCCGTCCGGCGTCCCGTCGGCCAGGAAATACCGGGCCTGGACATCGTGGGAGTTGTCCCCGAACTCCAGATCCCAGGTGACGAAGATGCGGCCGTCCGTGTGCATGGCCACCGCGGGGTTGGACTGGTCCAACGCGGTGGTCTCGTTCACCGGGATCTCTTCGGAGACCGGCGTCCCGTCGGCCTCTAATTTTCGCAGGGCGATGCCATGTTCCGGGTCCCCGGGGGTTTCGTCCGTGGCCCAGGCCACTGCGAAGCGACCGTGGCCCACCGGCACCGCGCAGACCGCGGGCTCGCTCTGGTTGTTCTCCAGGATTTCGTTGACCACGAAGGGAGGCTCGTCCTCAACCAGGGGCAGGAGGTCATCCCCGTAGACCCGCGCCATGACCGCGCTGCCGGAGCCGTCCGCTGTGGGATGGACCGAGCCCCAGACCGCCACGAAGCCGCCGCCCTTGAGCCCCGCCACCCGGGGCTTCGGTGCGAAGGACAGGGAATATGCTGGGAGTACGTCCACCTGGAACTCGTTGTTGGTCACACACTCCCCCGCCCTGGCGCAGATCTGCCCCGGCGGGCAGGTCTCGACGGGGTAGAGGTTGTTCCCGGACCCGTCGCACTGGAGCACCGTGGAGCCGTCGCAGCTCAGGGTCAGGGGGGAGCAGGCCTTACACTGGCCGAAGTGGCAGACCGGCGTGGCCCCCGAGCAGTCCGAGACGCCGTCCATGTTCCATTGCCCAGACGTGCAGATGGCCCGAGCGGTGCTGGTGATGCAGGCGATCTCTTCATTCAGGACCGCCATGCATTCGCCAGTGCTCAGGTTTTCCATGACACAGGAGGTGGTGCCGCTCGCGCAGTAGGTCTCACCGCCGAAGGGATCGGGCCGGCAGAGATTGTTGAAGCAGTGGTTGTCCTCGGTGCAGGGTTGGCAGGACCCGCAGGCCTGCTCATCCACGAGGCCGTCGCAGTCGTTGTCCAGGCCGTCGCAGTCCCCCTGCGTTTCCTGGTTCTTGTAGCTGGCGATGGCGCTGTAGTTGCAGGCCCATCCGCTTGAAGTGCCTGTGCAGACAGCGATCACGTCCTGGGTAGTGCAGACCCCCTGGGACAGGCACGCGTTCAGTCCGGGGGAGATCAGCCAGCTCAGGTTCTCCTCGTCCGTCGTCTCACCGTTGCAGTCGTTGTCCAGGCCGTCGCAAGAGACCTCCGTCGCCTCATAGTTTGCCACGCCGTCGTAGATGCATGACCAGACTCCGTTATTGCAGTTGGCCGAGAGGCCGCTCTCGCAGACGCCGATCCCGTAGCGGGAGCAGTTCGCGCCCGCGGGGCTGGGGTCGGTGAGCCCCTCGTCCACCAGGCCGTCGCAGTCGTTGTCCACGTTGTCGCAGCTCAGCTCTTCGGGTTCCCAGCCGACCGCAGGATCCCCCTGGCAGGTCCACTCCCCCTGCGCGCAGCCCCACTGCATGGTGTCCCCGCAGATTCCGGAGAAGGAGCATCCGGATTTGTTCTTCGGGGAGAAGTCCTCGCCACCGAAGTCTTGGTCGAGGTACTCGTCGATCACCCCGTCACAGTCGTTGTCCAGGCCGTCGCACTCGTTTTCCCAGAGGACGCCGTCTACCATGACGCCTCCGTGGAACTCGATCTCTTCGTAGTCGCAGTCCCACAGGTCCGTCGGGTCATCGGGGTTGGGATTGCAGGACGCGGAGACAGCGTCCAGGCAGACCCCCTGGATCAGGCAGTCGGCGGCCTCGATGATTACGTCGTAGTCCGGGTCCTGTGGTCCGGCCGAGATCATCTCATCGGTCTGTCCGTCGCAGTCGTTGTCCAGGGCGTCGCAGAGGGTCGGATCTCCGTCCTCGAGCTCGTGGTAGCCCAGGGGGAACGCGGCCGAGTAGTCGCAGGACCAGGTTCCGGGGGCCAGACCCTGCCAGTTGCATACCGCCTGGATAGCTCCCGCACAGACCCCTTCTAGCGCACAGCCGGCCGCGGTCAGCGCTGTTTCCTCCGCACTGGTGATGTCCTCGTCCACGGTCCCGTCGCAGTCGTTGTCGAGGCCGTCACACGCTGTCTCGGCCCAGACGCAGTCGGGCGCGTCGGGGTTATTTTCGCAGGAGCCCTCGGTCCCCACCTCGATAGCACCGCCGCCGTAGGCGCAGGCCCAGGTGCCGTTCACGCATTGGGCCGTGGCTCCGGTGGCGCATTCGCCCAGGGCATGGCAGGTGGTCTTCAGCAGGTCCTCGGGGTTGAGCTCCGTGACCTCGATCGAGTAGGTCAAGCTGGTGCCCACCAAGTGGGCATCCACGAGCCCGTCGCAGTCGTTGTCCAGGTTGTCGCACCAGTGGCCGTCATCGGTGAAGAGGCTCTCATTCTCTGTGTAGATCGGGTCGACGACCATCTCCATGGCTTCATAGCGGCATGTAAAGAACGCGGCCTCGAAGGTGCCGTCGTTGTCGCCGTCATAGGGCAGGCAGTGCAGGAGGACATTGGTGATGCCCGAGATCGGGTCGTACCCGCAGACGCCGGGGAGGATTGGCCAGCCTTCAGCGTTCATGTCGGGCACCCAGGGGTTGCCTTGAAGGTTTAAGTTCTTGTGTTCCTTGGGGCAGCGGTTGCTCATGTCGAATTCAGGGTTCTCCGCACCGGGACAATCGGGGTGCCACTTCTGGCAGAAGGGGTCGGAGCAATCCCCCGGGCAGCCCCGTTTCTCCAGGATGGAGACGTAGTCCAGGCCCTCATCGGTCTCGCCGTCGCAGTCGTTGTCCAGGCCGTCGCAGCGGGTCTCTTCGATCTGGAAGTCCGGGGCGTTCAGGACCCCGCTCATGTCGCAGAGCCATTGTTCGTCGTAGCAGAGCGCGCTCACCTTGCCTTTGCAGACCCCCTGGTGGGGGCAGTCGGACGCCTCGATGTCGGCGACCTCGTCGGTCTCGCCGTCGCAGTCGTTGTCCACGCCGTCGCAACTGGATTCGACGGGCTC
>CAYOTU010000373.1:0-2844 GCA_964406905.1 uncultured Myxococcales bacterium
CTGGACCCGCTGCCTCAGTGCGGTCTCGCGGCCCGCACCCTCGGGCACGCTGTCCAGCTTTATCCGGCCTTCATGGACTGGTACCAAGCCGGCGATCGCCTTCGCCAGGGTGCTCTTGCCGCAGCCGCTCTCCCCAACGAGGCCGAAGCATTCCCCCCGGGCCACGTCCAGGCTCACCCCGCGCACAGCCTCGTGGGTCTGCCAGCTCATTCCCCGGCGGCTACGGTATCGGACCCTGACACGGGAGAGGCTCAGAATTGGAACCGCGGCACTCATGACGGGACCTCCAGTAGGTGGTGGCAGGCCACGGTGCGACCATCGATGGTCGAGGAGGCGGGCATCTGAGCGCAGGCGGTGGTAGAACGAACACAGCGGGGTGCGAAGGGGCAGCCCGGGAGGTCCTCGCCCGGGAGGGGGAGGCGCCCGGGGAGGGGAACCAAGAGCTCCCCCCGATCCGCAGCACGGCCAGGAACGCAGTTCATCAGGGCCGCGGTGTAGGGATGCCTGGGCCGGTCCAGCACCGCGTCCACTGGGCCGGTCTCCATGCATCGGCCTGCGTAGAGCACCAGGGTGTGCCCCGGCAGGAGCCGCGCCAGGGAGAGGTCATGGGTGATGAAAAGCAGGGCCATCCCCCGCGCCCGGGTGAGTTCCAGGAGGGATCGCACCAGCGCCGCCTGGGTGGAGACGTCCAGCGCTGTAGTTGGTTCGTCCGCGATGAGGAGGGCCGGGTCCAGGATCATGGCCGCGGCGATCGCTGCCCGCTGTGCGAGGCCGCCGGAGAGCTGCCAGGGGTAGCGGGGCAGGACCTCGGCGGGCTCGGGGATCCCGGCTTCTGCCAGGGCCTGTGCGGCCCGGGCGGCAGCTTCCGCACCCCGCAGCCCGGCCCGCACGGCCAAAACCTCGGTGAGCATCCCGCTGATGGTCTGGGTGGGGCTCAGCGCGGCCGCCGGTTCCTGGAAGACCACGCCGATCCCCGCGCCGAGGATCTCCCTCCGTCGGGGGGCCGGCATGGTGAGCAGATCCCGGCCCTCCCAGAGGGCTCGGCCCGTGACCGTAGCGATATCCATGGGTAAAAGTCCCGCCAGGGCTCGCGCTGTGACGCTCTTGCCCGAACCCGACTCTCCCACCAGGGACATGGTCTCACCCCGGTCGAGACGAAAAGCCAGGTCCCGGACAGCGACGCCCTCCCGGCCACGCAGCGTGAACCGCACCGAGAGTCCCTCGACCTGTAGAAGCGGCGGCTTGGGGGCCGGGGCTGGGTGGGTCCGGCGCCTGGGGGTCATTTTTCAGATGTCCCCGGCTCGTCGTCCCCCCAGACGTTGTCCCAGTCGGTGCCGTGGCGGAAGGTCTTCGGATCGTAGGTGCCCAGCGATGCCCGGTATCCCTCGAAGGTCCTCAAAGCGAAGGCCCGAACTTCCTCCTGTGTACCGGTAATCGCCAGGATCTGGGCCTCCCCGTGGGCTTCTGCGAGCTTGAAATCCACGTGGCCGGAGATATCCGAGGACAGACGGGCCTCGCTGAGCCAGTCGCCGATCTCTTCCGGGCCGACGTCGTACTCCCGGGCGAGGGATGTCAGATTGTAGAACTTCGACCGGAGGTCACCGTCCAGGCCGAGGTGGTAGCGAATAAAAAGTTCAAAGGGGTCCGGCCGCATGGGCCCTCCTTGGGGAATTGACATCACTCCGATCCGGCACAAAAATAGACCGTCCGTTGCCGCAAGTAAAGGAGGCCGGAGTTGCTGCTTCCACTGATGATCCTCTTCATGGCCCTTACGGCCGGAGACGTCCCGCCAGAGAAGCGGGACGCGTCGGCCTGGTCCGTGGTGACCGTCCTCCCTGGGGAGTCTGTCAGCGCGATAGCGACGCGCTTTAAGGTGGGCCTCGATGCGCTCCAGGACTGGAACCCGGGCCTCGAAGAGCGGCCCCCCTGGGGGACCCGCCTCCGGATCCTCTCCGGGCACCATGAAGAGGAGCGCTTCCGTATGAACTGGAAGGCCCGGACCCGGGTGTCCGTGGCCTGGTTGGCCCGTCACTTCGAGCTGTCGGTGGCCCAACTCCGAATGCTCAACAAGTGGCGCCGTGGCAAGACGACGGTAGCGGAGGGGGAGCGGGTACGGGTCTATATCAAGCGGAGCCGTTGGCCCGGCGGCTACCTGGACGGAGGCATCCAACTCGCTGACGGACCGGGGATCAAGGTCAAGCACCCCAAGTGGGCCTGGGGCCGCCCCGTAACCGTGCGGACCCTGGCGGCAGCGGGCGCGGCCCTGGCCGAGGCCTTCTCGGGCACCCTCATCGTGGTGGGGGACCTCTCGATGCAGCGCGGCGGCAACTTCCCCCCACACAAGAGCCACCGGGAGGGACTGGATGCGGACATCGGCATCTTCCGCAAAGGCGAGCCCTGGAAGCAGCGGTTCACCAACGTGACGCCCGAAGAGCTGGACGCGGAGCGGACCTGGTGGCTGATCCACCACTTGATCGAGACGGGGCGCCTGGTTCGGGTACTGGTGGACTGGTCCCTCCAACGGCCCCTCTACGAGGAGGCCCTGCGACAGGGGATCCCGGAGGAAATCCTGGCGGAGTGGTTCCAGTATCCACGGTCGCGGCGGGAGAACGAGGGCCTCATTCGTCACTACAAGGGGCACAAGCACCACCTTCATGTCCGCTTCGTCGAGCCCGACGGGGAGGCGATCCTTTGAGCTGGAACGCAGTGATTCTGGCCGCGGGTCGGGGCCGACGCATGGGCGGGCCCAAGGCCTTCATGCCCTTTGGTGACGGGACCTTGTTGGGCGCGCAGCTCCGGGCTCTACAGGGAGCTTCGCAGATCGCTGTGGTGGTGGCTGCCGAC
>CAYOTU010000373.1:2944-4118 GCA_964406905.1 uncultured Myxococcales bacterium
ACAGGAACAAGTGATCCTCGTTCCCAATCCACGCGTCGAGGAAGGCCCTTTCATCTCCATCCAACTGGGCCTCACCGCGCTCGGGCGCGATGAACCAGCGCTGATCGTCCCCGTGGACTGCCCCGTTGCGCCGGACGCGCCGCGGCTGCTCCTGGACGCGGTGACATCCGAATGTGCCTGGGCCGCGCCGATCCATGACGACCGCAAAGGCCACCCGGTCCTCCTCACCGCCGCTGGACGGACCGCGGCCCTGGCCTCGGACGCTGGTCCGACCCTCCGGGACCTGATGGCCGCGACCCCCGGCGTCCTGGTCCCGGTCGACTCGACCATAATACACTGCAACCTCAACACCCCCGCGGACAGGGACCTGTTCCTGGCGGAGCATCCGTCATGGCCTGACGCAAGCCTGGGAGATTCGCGATGAAGATCACCTACTTTGCGCACGCGTGCTTCGGCCTCGAGGGGGCCGGCCTCCGGGTCCTCCTGGACCCCTACGAGCCCGGCGGCTTCGGCGGGCGCATGCGCTACACCCCGATCCCTGAAACCTGGGACGTGGTCATCGTGTCCCACGAACACGCGGACCACGCGCACGTGGCCCGGTCCTTCGGAGACCCCGCTGTGCTGCGCGGCCCCGGTCAGGCCAAAGGCCTGGATCTACGCACACTCACCGCGCCCCACGGCGACGCGGCGGGCACCGTGGACACCACCACCCGGGTGGGCCGCTTCGTCCTCGAAGACCTGGCCGTGGTCCACCCTGGGGACGTGGCTGGCCCCCTGGACGAGGCCGCCGCGGCCGTGCTCAGGCCTATGGATCTGCTCTTCGTCCCCGTAGGCGGCTACTTCACAGCGGGCCCGGCGGAGGCCCTGGCTCTCATCGCACAGCTCGCCCCTCGGGTGGCGATCCCGATGCACTACAAGACGCCCCACGCGGATCTCCAGATCGGCCCCCTGGAGGACTTCCTCGCCGAGGTCCGGTATCCCCTGCGTCGCCTCACCTCGGGATCAGTGGACCTGAATCGGGATCGTCTCCCGGCCCGCACCGAGGTCTGGACACTTCGCCCCACGGCCCTGCCGCGCTCTGCTTGACGCGCCCGTACCCGTGCGTATAGGCTGAAAGCTGCTGTTGACTTGGAAATCAACGTTACGGAACCATCGACAAGGTGGTGCGCATGAA
>CAYOTU010000374.1:0-4109 GCA_964406905.1 uncultured Myxococcales bacterium
CTAATCCTGTTTGCTCCCCACGCTTTCGCGTCTCAGCGTCAGTATCGGTCCAGGTTGCCGCCTTCGCCACGGGTGTTCCTCCGTATATCTACGAATTTCACCTCTACACACGGAATTCCGCAACCCCCTCCCGAACTCAAGCAAGGCAGTTTCGAATGCAGTTCCGAGGTTGAGCCTCGGGATTTCACACCCGACTTACCAAGCCGCCTACACGCGCTTTACGCCCAGTAAATCCGAACAACGCTCGGACACTCCGTATTACCGCGGCTGCTGGCACGGAGTTAGCCTGTCCTTTCTTCTGGGGTACCGTCAACACCGAAGTGATTTCTTCCCCCAGAACAGGGCTTTACGACCCGAAGGCCTTCATCACCCACGCGGCGTCGCTGCGTCAGGCTTTCGCCCATTGCGCAAGATTCCCCACTGCTGCCTCCCGTAGGAGTCTGGACCGTGTTCCAGTTCCAGTGTGACTGATCGTCCTCTCAGACCAGCTACCCATCGGAGCCTTGGTAGGCCATTACCCCACCAACAAGCTAATGGGCCGCGAGCTCATCACCAGGCGGCCGAAGCCTTTGACCTCTGTCACCGAAGTGACCGTGGTCTTATGCGGTATTAGCGGCTCTTTCGAACCGTTATCCCCCACCCGGCGGTAGATTACTCACGTGTTACTCACCCGTGCGCCACTGTACTCACCCCCGAAGGAGCTTTCTCGTTCGACTTGCATGTGTTAAGCGCGCCGCCAGCGTTCGTTCTGAGCCAGGATCAAACTCTCCAGAGAATTTGAACCCCGTCCGAAGACGGGTCTATATAGAAACTTAAAATCAAAAGGGATCCGACTCTATTGTGATACCTAATTCTGCCTTCCAGTTTTCAAAGAGCAAACCGCATGCCGCTCAGGCACGGGGAAGGGAGGCTAATCCTCCCACTCTTACATGTCAAGAGGAATCGTTCGACCGTCGGCCGACCATCCTCAAAACATCAGGTTTTCACTCGCCGCCGCCCTTCAAATTACCGGGAGGCAACGGCGACGGAATATACTAAGCGCCGTGAGTTTCGTCAAGAACTTTTTAAGTCTTGCCGAACTTTTTTTGCCACCCGGGAGAGGTTGCGCCGATTGTCAGTAGGCCCGGAGGGCCGGTACGCTCCAAGAGCGTGCGGCGGGTTATACGAGAGGCCCGGACGACTGTCAACACTTTATTTGAAACGAACCGTCGATCGCTGCCATCGGGCCAGTAAAATCCAGGTCGCTATGCCCATCGGGACCAGGAGAACCGAGATCAACTGGGACGTGCTGAATGGGGTCCCCATTACCCCGACCCCACGTATAGCGTCCCCCCGAAGGAGCTCCACAAGGAACCGGGTGACCCCGTAGTAGATCAGGAACGTTGCGAGCAGTTGACCCCGGAATCGGCGGTACGGGAGCATCAGCATCAACACAGCGAAGCCGACGAAGCCGTTCAGGGACATGAGGAGCTGCGTGGGGTGTACCCCCTCGGAAAAGCCGCTCCCGTGTGTAACCAGGGCCTTGTTCAGGTGGTCAGCGTACGCGGGCGCGTTGCCCTTGATCCAGGGCGTGATCGCTGGGTTGTCCCAGCGGGGGAAGTGCAGGGCCCAGGGCAACGTCGTCGGCTGACCGTAGTCGCAACCGAACAGGAAGCAGCCCGTGCGGGTGATCCCGGTGCCCAGCAACAGGGCGGGTGCGATGCCGTCAGCGGTGGACAGCAAGTCGGTCTTGAGCCACCGGGCAGCCACGATACCGACCCCGATCCCCCCCAGGAAACCGCCGTATGCCACGAGGCCACCGTCCTGAAAGCGGAAGAAGCGGGCCAGGGTAAACGATTCCGGTGCGGACGCCACGAAATAGAGGATTCGTGCACCAAGGATCGCGCCGATTGCCGCCCAAAGCATCACCCCCGGGGTCTTGGAACGATCCGCGCCGAGGCGGCTGGTCAGGCGCAACGCCAGGGTCGCACCGATCAGGAAGGAGAGACCCAGCATCACCCCATAGGAAAAGATTGGCCGACCGCCGACCTGCACCCCTCCGAGGCCGGGGATCCATTCAGGGATTCGCCCGAGCCACTCGGGGAGGCGGAAAAGATACGGTTTCATCAAGGTTCTCCTTCGAAAAGGTCCGAGAGCCGTTCCCGATCGTTCTCCGGGCCGAACGCTACAATGCGATCGTCCAGGCAAATCTCCGTGGCGCCAGCGGGAACAATGATGTCATCTCCACGCCGGATCAGCACCAGGCGCGTGTTGTCCATGCGGCCAATATCCTTTACCAGCCGGATCCCCGGGGGCCGGTGCCGAACCCTGAGCACGAAGGCCTCGTGCTCAGGGCTCTCGTGTAGGAGCAGATGAACAAGGTCCGGACGAAGGATGATGTTCTCCAGGGTCACTGCCAACGAACCGCTGAGGTCCAATGGTATCACGCCCGCCTGAGAGAAAATCTCGGTGTTGTCCGGGTTGCTGTCCCGGGCGATGGTCTTTGACACCGCTGCCAGCTCTGTGGCTGCGAGGCACGCCGTCAAATTGGCCCGATCGTTCCCGGTCACTGCGACGAAGACATCGTCTTCAGTCAGAGCCAGCCCCTTGATCAACTATGAATCGGTCATGTCTCCTATGACAGACATGACGTCACATCCAACGATCTTGTCGAGCTGCTTCGAATCCCGCTCGATCACGATCACCGGGACCGCCTGCTCCCGCAAGCGCCGGATCAGCTTCCGCCCGACCCGACCCGCGCCTCCAACGACAACTCGTCGCTGGTGGCGGGTCCGCTTCGGGGTCAGGCGAGCGAAAAGCGCGGGGGACACGGTGCAGGTGATGATCGCCAGGAGGATCACCGCGGAGTTCATCATTTCGCTGATCAAATCCAGGCTGAGGGCCACCGCGGAGATCGCAATGATCAAGGTAAGGCGGGAGCTGAGCAGGATGCCACCCGAGAGAGCGCGGCGGCGCCCGAACCGGGGCCCCAGGGTGATCGCCGCAGGGATCACCTTGACTAAGTACGCGGCTGCCAGGAGGGCCAGGAGCATCGCCACGGTATTCCAGCCCCCCGAAAGCACCGACAGATCGAAGCGCACCCCCACCATGATAAAAAAGATGGGGACAAAGAAGCCGTAGCCCATGGCCTCGAGCTTTTGGGTCAGCAGGTCGTGCGCGCTAGTGGTAAATAATGAAACGAGCGCGCCCGCGAGGAACGCACCGAGGACTATCTCCGCACCGATGACCTCGGCCAGCACCACGAAGACCAGAAGCAGGGCCAAGCTTCCCCGGACTTTTATATGGGTAGTAGCGAAGCTCACGCCGCCGAAAAGGCCGGACAGGATCCCCGACTCGATCAGGGTGCGCCCGATCTTCACGGCAAGGTAGATCGCCAGGAACATCACTCCGACGACGAGAAGCTCCCAGGAGAGCCCTTCGGTCAATAAGATCAGAATCACCGTGAGAGCGATGATGGTCACCACGTCGGCGATGATCGCGGCCAGAAGGAGAACCTGGCCGAAGGGGCCGCCGATCTCGCCGCGTTCCTTGAGGGTCGGCACCACCGCGCCCACGGAGGTGGTGCCAAAGATCAGGCCCAGAAGGAGGAGGCTGTCCGCCTCCACAAGGCCGCTGCCGCTGAGGGCCCACGCAGCGGCCAGAGAGAGGACCGCAGTGCCAGCGAAGAGCGCTGCTGCCATGAAAAACGCGTTGTTAAAGAGTCCCCCCTCTCGACGGGCGCCCCACTGGACCTTCAGGCGCCGAAAATCAATCTCGAGGCCGGCGAGGAACATCAGGTAGACAAAACCGAAGAGGGAGAGGAAGCCGAGGACCTCGTTATGCTCAACGAGATCGAGCCCGCTCCGCCCCACAGCTATTCCGCAGATGATCTCCAGGACCACAGCGGGCGCCTGGAACCACCGCAGACGCGCCACCACTATGGGCACAACGAACGCGAGCGCCGCGATCAGGAGAAGCGGAAGAAAAGAATGTTCAGTGTGCATCGCCCTGCTACGTCCTGTAACCCCAGACGAGAGTAGCAGGGAGAGCAGTACGCAGCAAGGGCCTATGGTCGCTCAACGGCCCCGCGGATGACGTTTCGCATACTCTGCCCGCAGATGGGACAGCTC
>CAYOTU010000375.1:0-4086 GCA_964406905.1 uncultured Myxococcales bacterium
TACCGCAGCGGACGACCTTGAAGGCCCCCGGGAAAAACTTTGACTGGTCGCTCAGGGAGGTAACGATGAGGTCATAGGACCCGCTCTTCATTCCCGCTGGCACCGTGGCCCGGATCATGGTCTTGGAAAGAAACACCGCTACGAGGGGTTGGGATCCCAGAATCACGGTCATCCCGTCGACGAAGCCCGCACCGAAAATGTTGATCTGCGTATCCTCGTCGTTGCAGCCGTCCTCGGGAGAGACCGAGAGGATAGAGAACTCGACATCCTCCCCACCGCCGGAGCAGGTTCCTTGAACGCAGTCGAAGCCCGTCTCACAGATCCCGCAGACCCCGCCGCAGCCGTCGTCCCCGCAGTCCTTGCCCGCGCAGTTCGCCACCGGGTCACAGACGCCCTCCTCGACGCACATGCCCTCCGCGTTGCAGGTCTTACCCGCGTCACAGGATCCACATGAACCGTCGCAGCCATCGTCCCCGCACTCCTTGCCGTCGCATGCTGGCTTGCAGACCTCGCACTTGCCGTTCACGCAGGACTCGCCAACGCCCGTGCACTGACCGCATTCCCCACCGCAGCCGTCGTCCCCGCACTCCTTGCCGTCGCATGCTGGCTCGCAGACCTCGCATTTGCCGTTCACGCAGGACTCGCCAACGCCCGTGCACTGACCGCATTCCCCACCGCAGCCGTCGTCCCCGCACTCTTTGTTCACACAGGACGGTACGCAGGGCCCGTCCTGGACCTTGGCCCGGGCGCGCAGGATCACGTCGCCGGTCGCGCCCACCTCCTCGAACCAGACCCACTTGTCGGCAGCGCAGTCGCAACACAACGGAGTGGAAATAATGTGGAGGACATTGACCAACGAGGTTGAGACTTGATCTTGTATGGTCCCGACCTTCTGGCAGCCGCACATGCCCGCCTCAGTCTGGAGTGCGCATTGGGGGCTACCCCACCCGATCTGGAGATCCTGCGCTTCCTGAAGGAAACGCACAGCGACAAGAAAGTTGCCGCTCAGTAGCATCGGCGGGTGGCCCGCTGGGTCGGACCAGTCGAAATCAAAGCTTATTCCGGTGCTGCCCAGAAGCGGCTGGCCTATGTCCATGATCACTTCGTTGAACACGTCGTAGGTGCTGAGGGAGAAAGTCGGGGTGGAGATTCCCGGATCCGGGCCTTCGCCGCCGAAAAAATAGATCTCCAGCATGGCATGGGCCTTGCTGTTGTCGATATCGTTCGGCATCGCAGCCGTGACCATGTCGATCCCCTCGATCTTGACGGGGTACATGCCCTCCGTTGGCCTGAATACCACGCCGAAGGCCTCGCCCGCTGCGAAACCCGGCATCTGGGGCAGAGTGAGCCCAGCCAGCTCCTGGGATACGGCGCCGATGCCGTCGGAGAACTGATCGTGCTTGAATGTGTACGCCACCTCTGCGCGGGCCGTGCCAGCCAGGGTCGCCAAGGTCAACAGGATCACTGCTCCGAAAACTGCACGCATGGATCGCAACCTCCTTGCCAGGGTACCGGGGCAGGGTACCGGGACAGAATACCGCAGGCGTTCGGGGAAGACAAAACGAACGCGTTCGCAGGGGGGTGTGATGCAAACTGCAGTGCCGGTCAGGAATGGAAGCGGGTCAGTCGCTTGAGAAAAGCATCCGCTTCTGCGTAGCGGGGGTGGGATCTTTCGGCCACGCGAAAGTCGGGAGTGTGCGCGTATCGCCGGCCACCCTTGGGTGTGAGGCCGAGGGCCTTGTGGAGCAGCTCGTGGAAGACCACGAAGTCCAGGACCCACGCGGGGACGTCAGCAGCGTCGAGGCTGGGTGAGATCGTCAACAGGTCCTCGGTAAAGCGGTATTTTCCAAATGTCCGGGTCGAGGCGACTGAGGCCCAGCGCAGGGTGGGCTTTTTCAGCAGTCCGTTGAAGTGCTCCGAGTTGACGCGGTGGAATGACGCCTCCAGGTCGTGGACGCGGCCCATCGCGGCTGTGTCGGGCTCCGGGGCCAGCGCGCTGAGCTGCTCCGCGATCTCTATGAAGCCCCCGGATAATGAAAAGTCCCGGCCCACGCGGTTGAGGCTGGCCATGTCCCGGACCGCCCAGGTCGCCACAAACTCTTCAAGAAACGCGTCGTCCGCGGCCATGAAGCCCTCGTGAAGACGCAGGAGGAGGGGGCGGCGCTGCCGTGATCGCTCGCGGATCCGCCAGAGTGCGCTCATGGCTATGAGGTGGATCTCCGCGGCCCCCACCGGTGGTGGTGCGACGGCCAGCGCGGCTTGGAGCCGGCGGAGGGTCGAGAGATGCCGGCGCCAGTGGTCCGGCTCGGACACGAAGCGGAGCCAGGTGTATGCGGTGCGGGAGCGGGCGGGCAGGTCCGAGGGAGAGCCCCCCGCGTCACGACAGAGACGCTCCACCGCGGCCGCGTGGTCCCGGGCGGCCGCGCGCATGGGATCGTCGTCTCGTCCCATATGAGGCAGATCCCGCCAGAGTCTGGCAGCGATGTCGTCGGAGATGACGACGACGTTTTTGAGACGAATCGTCATCCTATGCACGGTCGTCACCTGCGCCCTTCGAGTTTGGGGCCTGCGCAACAATAACTACCCGTTTTCGGTCGCCGATGCATCCACGCTGCCTGCACCTGCTTCCCTCAACGTACGCAACGGTACGCCTCACTCAGCATGCACCAGCAGCGAGGCGCCTCGACACCCGAGAAACTGGGAAGTTATTCCTGCGCCGACCCTTGGTCCCGTTTCGGATTGTCAGACTACTTCTGTCGTTTCTCGATCTTTGCCCAGGAGTCCCGCAGGGTCAGGGTGCGGTTGAATACCAGCCGGTCCGTGTGGCGGGTGTCTACACAGAAATATCCGACGCGCTCGAACTGGACCTGGAGTCCCGGGGCCGCTGCTGCTGAGAGCGCAGGCTCGATCTTGCAGGCTTCACGGATCTCAAGGCTGTCGGGGTTGATGGTGTCCATCCAGTCGTCCCCCGCCCCGAGGGGGTTCTCCGAGCGGAAGAGCCGGTCGTAGAGGCGCACCTCCGCGTTCACGGCGTGGGATGCTGAGACCCAATGGAGGGTGCCTCGCACCTTGCGGCCGTCAGGGGACGATCCGCCCTGGGACTCCGGATCCCAGGTGCACCGCAGCTCCACCACACCCCCGGTGTCGTCCCTGATCACTTCATTACATGTGATCAGGCACGCGTAGCGCAGGCGCACCTCCTTGCCCGGTGCGAGGCGGTGCCACTTGCGGGGCGCCTCTTCCTTGAAGTCTCCCCGCTCCACCCATATCTCCCGGCTGAGATAGACGGTGCGCTTTGGCCCGTCTGGATCCCCTGGGTTCAGGGGCGCGTCGAAGGTCTCCACCTGCCGCTCGGCGAGGTTGGTGATCACCACCCTCAGGGGGTCCAGGACGGCCATGTACCGGGGTGCGGTCGCGTTGAGGTGCTCCCGCACGTGGAACTCCAGCAGGGAGACGTCCACGTTCTGGTCGTTCTTCGCAACACCGATTCGTTCGCAGAACGCGCGGATGGCCTCGGGGGGGAAGCCACGGCGGCGCATGCCCGAGATCGTGGGCAGGCGAGGGTCGTCCCAGCCGTCAACGCGGTTGGCCTCGACCAGCTCCAGGAGTTTGCGCTTGCTCATCACCGTGTAGGTGAGGTTAAGGCGTGCGAACTCAAATTGGTGGGGGCGGGAGGTGACGGGGATGTTGTCCACGAACCAGTCGTAGAGGGGCCGGTGGTCCTCGAACTCCAGGGTGCAGATCGAGTGGGTGATTTTTTCAATAGCGTCGGACTGGCCGTGGGCCCAGTCATACATGGGATAGATGCACCACTTGTCGCCGGTGCGGTGGTGCGTCTTGCGCAGGATCCGGTACATTACAGGATCCCGCATGTTCATGTTGGGGTGGCCCATGTCTATCTTCGCACGCAGGGTACGGGATCCGTCGGGGAACTCACCGCCGCGCATCCGGCGGAAGAGATCGAGGCTCTCTGTCGTGGTGCGATCGCGGTAGGGGGAGGGCTTGCCCGGGGCGTGGAAGTCGCCCTTGTAGGCCTTGAACTCCTCGGGGCTCATGTCGCAGACGTAGGCCTTGCCAGCCTTGATC
>CAYOTU010000376.1:0-4082 GCA_964406905.1 uncultured Myxococcales bacterium
CCCGAGCGCGGCTATCGCGGTGATATGAAGCCGCCCGATGCTCAGAATCGTAGGGATTCTCTTGTTCACTGTGACACTAGAAGAATTTCTTGGCGACCTTCAGGATCCCGTGCTTCCAGGGGACCCTGTGGGAGACGCCGGAGGTATTCTGGAACTCGTGGACGTGCTCCAGGTACCACTTGTAGTTCCGAATCAGCGCGTCCTTGTTGGAGAACTTCGGGTTCAGACCCAGGACCTTCTGAGATTTCTCGATGGAGACGAAGGAGTCTGTCGACGCTGTCTCGTAGACCCACTTGTACAGCGGCGAGAGGTTGAACCGTTCAAAAAGGCGCAGGGTCCAGATCATGGGCGCAGCCGGGAAGCCGACGATCCGCTTCCCGTGGCCCGCGTAGTCCATGACCGCCTGCCAGTCCTCCTTCATGGTGGTGAAATCCGCGGCGCCGATGTTGAAGACGTCGTTTACGGTGCCCCTGGGAAGGGAAAGGCAGAGGCGAATCGCCTCGCAGAGGTCCTCCACGTCCAGGAGCTGGTACCGGTTGTTTCCCGAGCCGATCATCGGGAAGTTCCGGCCCTCCATGGCCCACTCGTAGAGCAGGGTGAAGACCCCCAGGCGCTCGGGCCCGATGAAAGACTTCGGACGCAGGATCGGCACGCAGAGGCCCTGGGAGCGGAACTCGGCCGCGACCTCCTCGGCTTTGACCTTGGCCTCGCCGTAGGGGCCGACCCCTTCCTTGGGATTGTCTTCGTAGAGGGGATGGTGGTCCGGGATCCCGTAGACAGCGGTGGACGAGATATGGACCACCCGCTTTACCCCGCGGGCCTTAGCCACCTCCATGACCATCCGGGTCCCCTCGATGTCGGTGGAGTAGATGTCCTCGGGCTTGTAGAGCGGCAACGCGGCCGCACAATGGACCACGAGGTCAGCGCCCTGGGTCGCCGCGTCCACGTCCTCCCGCTTGCGTATGTCGCCGGTGACCACGCGGACCCGGTCCGCTACGTCCGGGTAATCGAAGGCCTCCAGATCCAGAATCGTCACCTCGTACCCCCGAGCCAGGAGGTACCGCACAAGATTTATGCCCAGGAACCCGGCACCGCCGGTGATCATGACCCGCTGCGAATTGCTCATTCTTCGTCCTCCTGCACCTTGGGCTCCTCGCCCTGGTGCTCCGCAGCGAGGACGGCTTCAATGGTCTTGAGCGCCTGCGCGGCGTCCTGCTCCCGAGTGATCACCATGCCCCAACCCCGAGTCGGGATGAAGAGGCCGTCGTAGGCCGTGTCCCGGTGGGACTGTAGCAGGAAGGGGATCCCCTCCTGCTCGAGGATCTGCTCCACCAGCTTCCCCTGGACCGGCCCATCCAGGACAAAGACTTTGGCGAGTGACTCCCCGGTGAAGGGCGCCAGGTCGTTCACGGGCATCTTCGTCCCGATCAGGACCCTCAGTTCGTCCATGGTCATCCGGCCCAGGATCTCTCTATCAGCCATGAATACCTCCGCTGTTGGGTCGGTAATCTAGCACCACACGCCGGGAGTTCAACGAAAAAGTCACGCGTTGACTCCACCCTCACCCCTGGAGTAGTGTTTGTCCCTGTTAGGGTCTGTCCAAAAATAAGTGCGCCGCACCGAGGGTGCTGATGCGCCACTCTCGCAAGGCGCGCAGCCGCAGGCATACTGCCTGTACGTTGAGGTTGCGGAACGAAGCGAGAGTGGATGCAGCGGCGACCGAATGCCGCAGTTATTTTTGGACAGGCCCTTACTTGGCCTGGGAGTGTTCTGAATGGCAATAAAGGTCGAGGTCATGGAACGTGGCGGCCTGTCCATCGCCAAACAGGGTGGACGGAACCTGTGATGGTCTCCTTCCCCGCTCGCTCCACCCGGTACTATTCATCCCTGATCAATCCCGACGACCCGGACGACCCCATAGCCAGACAAGTCGTCCCGGACCCGCGTGAATCAGAGCCGAGCCCGCATCTGGGCCTTGACCCCCTGGCGGAGGAGCAGCACAGCCCGGTCCCGGGCCTGATCAGACGCTTCAGAGATCGGGCCCTGGTCCTCGCACACGGGGAGTGTCCGGTGCATTGCCGACACTGCTTCCGGCGCCACCGCCGGGGCCACGGGCCCCTGCCCCAGGAAGCCATCGAGGTGATCGTCTCGTGGCTCAAGGACCACCCCGAAATAAGGGAGGTCCTGATCTCCGGCGGCGAGCCCCTGCTAAACTCGGACGACGCGCTGGGTCACATGCTGGAGCGAATAAAAAGCATCCCCTCAGTGCGCTGGCTGCGCCTGGCGACCCGAATGCCCGTGGTGGATCCAAAGCGTATCACCGAAGCTCTGGCCAGACGCTTGGCGAGCCACGGACCCATGCATATAGCGACCCATTTCAACCACCCAAGGGAGCTGACCCCAAAGGCCATCACAGCCCTGGCCCACCTCGTAGACGCAGGTCTCCCCGTGATCAACCAGGCGGTCCTCCTGCGCAAAGTCAATGACGACGTCGCCACCCTGGAAGCCCTATTCACAGGCCTGGTAGAGGCCAGGGTCCGCCCCTACCACCTCTTCCAGACCGACCTCGTAGCGGGCACAGACCACCTCCGGGTCCCGACCCCCAAGGCCCTCGATCTGATGGACGAGCTGCGAACCCGAGTCTCAGGCCTGGCCCTCCCCACCCTAGCGGTGGACCACCCAAAAGCCGCGTCAAAGATCATCCTGGACAGGGGCTCCGTCCTCTCGACAAAGGACGGCATAACGCGCCTCCGCAGCCCGGACGGCAGAATCTTCGAGTATCCCGAACCCGCCCAGCGCTGAGCTCCCCCAGCGCACCACCCACTCCCGATCCAGAGGGGAGCCTGCGACCGTGGCTCTTCCCGATCCCGATCCTGACCCCACGGCCCACGAACCGCCTTTCGGCAAGCAATCATGGGCTGAGGATAATCCCCGTCCCCACGATTTTCCCCGTCCCCACGATTTTTCTCTGTTTTCCCTCCGTCCCCACGATTTCACCTCTGGTGGAACACCAATCTCCACGATATGGTGGGAGGCGAAAACGGCAAGAGGCTCTCCGGCCCTCTGGCCTGGCTCCTGCCCTATTGGGGAATGCGCTACGCAGGGGTAATCGGGGAGTAACGGAGGCGAGAAGATGGGATTACTGGAGAGGAGCGACGGGCGGCGGGTGCGAGGCCTCACCCTCTTGCGACGGTTCATGCCCTTCCTGATGCGTAGCCGCAACGAGTCCGTGGTCTACTTTGAGCAGCAGCTCCGCGTGGACGGGACGCTGGCCTGGCTGGCGGGGCACGACGGGAAAGACCGACAGAAGTTCTCATTCTTCCATGTGGTCCTCGCTGCGGTGGCCCGGATCCTGGGGGAGCGACCCAAGATGCACCGCTTCGTGGTGGGCCGAAGACTCCATGACCGCAAGAAGATCGAGCTCTCCTTTGCCGTAAAGAAAACCCTGACTGACGATGCCGCGCTTTCTACGGTCAAGGTAGGCTTTGATCCAGAGGCACCGCTGGACGATGTCCCGGCCCGGGTGGACGCAGCGATCCGAGAGGGACGAGGATCCGAGGAGACCGTCTCGGAGAAGGAAATGAAGGTGGTCGCCCTTCTACCGCGGTTCCTCCTGCGGCTGGTGATGTGGGCTCAGCAGGTCCTGGACTACTGGGGACTCCTGCCGACCTCGATGATCAGTAATGATCCCCTCTACGCCAGTGCGTTCCTGGCCAACCTCGGCAGCGTGGGCCTGGATGCGCCCTTCCACCACCTCTACGAGTACGGCACAGTCTCGATCTTCATCGGCATCGGCAAGATCCAGGATGCGCCGGTGGTCACCGACGGTGTCCTGGGAGTGGGCAAGGTAGTGACCATCCGATACAGCTTCGACGAACGCGTCGCTGACGGGTACTAC
Source organism: uncultured Myxococcales bacterium (assembly GCA_964406905.1). Lineage (GTDB taxonomy): Bacteria > Myxococcota_A > UBA9042 > CAIXZC01 > CAIXZC01 > CAZNWW01. The sequence goes on from CAYOTU010000376.1 coordinate 3,899, forward strand.
GCAGCCCGCAGCCTCGATCGCGTGCAGCAATACATCGAAGATCCCGCGCTCATGGAGCGACCATATCAGAAGCCCTCAAGCGTCGATGACGAAGAAGTCCAGAGGGAGCGCGGCGAGGGCCCGGGCTGACTTAGGGCGGCTCCGTTCGCGTCTGGCTGAGTCCTGGAAGCCCGAGAGCGCCGGG
>CAYOTU010000377.1:0-4079 GCA_964406905.1 uncultured Myxococcales bacterium
CACTAAATATCGATCCGATTGCCCTCGCTACGGAGTTAATATGTAAACACCCTCTTACATGAAAGGCTGATCCATGCTGCGACCCATGCTGCTCAAGATGGCCGATCAAGTCTGGCCCTCAGGTCACGGAGATGGAACCCTCTGAACGATAAGGAGTGAGAGAAGATCAAGTCCCGGGCAGGCGGACAGCGACGACGCGGCCGCGGGCAGTGACGCGGCCATTCGCTATCAGGGTCGCTGCGACGATCACCTTGCGCCCCTTGATCTCCTCCACGGTGCCGCGAATCTCAAGGGGGACGCCCAGAGGTGTCGGCGCGATATAGTCAACATGGAGACTGGCCGTGACAAACCGGAACGGCGGCAGGGAATCCTGAGCCCGCCCCTCTGCCCGGTAGGCAGCCGCGGCCGCAGTGCCGGTGCTGTGGCAGTCGATGAGGGAAGCAATGAGCCCGCCATAGACGATGCCTGGAATCGCCATATGCTCCGGCCGCGGCGTGAACACGCAGACCGACTCCTCACCGTCCCATCGGCTCTTGATCTGAAGCCCCTTCTCGTTGAGCCGCCCGCAGCCATAGCAGTGGCTCAAATCATCCGGGTAGTAGTCCTGAAAGGCCTTGGTGTCATCCATACTGATCCTCACTTGTCAACGATTTCTGTTTCTGGCGCTCCTGGAATCCGCGCTCCGTGCCATGCAGCGATGATCCAAATGGTCTTAGGTGGCTGGTCAAAATAAGATGTCCAAGTTGCGGCGTTGAGGCGCCCGGATGGCAAGGAGAGAGGAGGGCGCATACCCGTTCGTACGTAACCGACGAAAGACGATGCCATCGGGGATGGATCGGCGTCGCAGGTGGATAGATTATTCTGACCAGCCTCCTTATCATGGATCCGATAGAAAAACCGGTATGGCAGCACTACAACCTCTCGGTGTGGAAAATCAGGGAACTCGGGTAGTTTCCTCCCGGACTCCGGGAAGGTGGCCAACCGGCTGATCGCGTGCTCGGCCTTCTCTCGAAAACGACGCGCAGCAGGAGGGCTGCCCCGACTGATGTAGGCCAACGCGGAGAGGAATTGAAACTTCGCTGCGGGAGAAAAGCGGATCTTCACGAGGTGCCGTTCTCAAGCAGATTGTCTGCTTCAGCTAGTACCTCTTCCAAGCTGTGTCCGACTCCCTCTTCGATATCTCTCTCTCCCTTCGCGAGGAGCATCAGGATCTGACGCTCATTCTCCGCCAGTTCAAACTCCTCAAGACTGAGCATCACCGCCGCGGCCCTGCCTCTCTGAGTGATGACAATTGGTTCTCTCGACTCCTTTAGCCGACGAAGCACCTTGGCCGCATCCTGGCGCAGGTCAGTGATTGGGATAATCGATGGTACTCTTGTCATGGCCAGCACCTCCTGACGTACATCTAACTGTACGCCCTGAAGCTGCTTCATGCAACAGGGCGTCTGCCGGTTGAGGGTGGATGGCGCACGGGCCGCTCCGGGGCCGCCATCGACCCATCCCCGGGCCTCCTCGCCCCTCGCCCAGCGTCAATCGTGTGAAGCGGTGCCTGGATCAAAGGGCTCGGATAACCAGTGGAAGTTGTCCAGGATCACCTCGGAGTCGAAGATCGCGTCGGAGGAGTCGTGGATGTGGAAGGTGAGTTCGAAGGTCTCGCCGCCCTGGATCGGCCACTGGGTCACCAGCCAGCCAGTGGATGACCCGTAGGAATCGTTCGGCGGGCCGCACTCATAGCCCGTTCCGCTGATGTTGGTAGCAGGATTTGAGCAGGGCTCTGAGAACGCTGTGTTGATCGCCACGTAGCACCACTTCTGCCCGTTCTCCTCGAAGTCGAAGTACGCGCCCGGGTTCGAGCAATTGGCGTAGTTGATCACGATCTTCTGGTTCCCCGTGGTCTGCGGGGCCTTGAGGAAGACATAGAACTTGTCGTTGAAGGATGAGCCGATGTACTCCTCGTACTCCTCCGAGAAGAAGATGTAGTCGATGGAGAAGCCGACCGCGTTCGCAGGCGCGGTGATGACGACCTTGAACTCGATGTTGTCGTAGGTGGTGTACCCGTCGCTGGAATAGGGATCGCTGATGCCGCTGCCGCCCAGCCCGCCGCTGTGGGAGGTCCCTGTTGCTTTTCCCGTGGCGAGGAGGCCGTAGCTGACCCCTCCCCAGGGGGCGAGGTCGTTGTTCGTATTGCCGAAGTGGCTGACCGCCTCCCACGCCTGGTCCGTGTTAGCACCCGAGGGGGACGAGAAGTTGGCTGACTGGATCAGGGGGCCGAAGCACATCTCCAACGCGCAGAGGTACGCGTCTACCGTGTGCCCTGTGCATGGGCCCGGGCAGACCATGGCCTCGTCGATCTCGCCATCGCAATCGTTGTCAACGCCGTCGCCGGGGTCCTCGAGCGCGCCGGGGTTCACCTCGGAGGAGCCGTCGTAGCAGTCGCCGGGACCCAGGGGGCAGACGGCGGGGAAGCCGATGGTCTCGATAAAGATGTTACAGAAGCCGTCGCCGTCCTCGTCGCAGCCCTCGTCCATGACCTCGTCGCAGTCGTTGTCCTTGTCGTCACAGATCTCCGTCGCGCCAGGGCTGAGCGCGGGATTCGAGTCATCGCAGTCCCCCCACTTCAGGCTGGTCCAGGTCTCCTGAGCCTCGCAGAGGCACCGAGCGGCCGAGTAAACCCCGAACCCGTCCCCGTCCTGGTCCTGGTAGTAGGGGATGCAACCCTCCGCACCCTCCTCGTCGATCTCGTAGTTGCAGTTGTTGTCGATGCCGTCGCAGACCTCAACGGCCCAGGTGGACACCGCCTGGTTCTTGGGCTCGCAGTCCAGTTCGTCGTTGTCGCCGTCGTTGTCGTCATCGGGATCGCACGCGTCGCCGCCCGCGTCGCCGTCGAAGTTGCCCTGACTCGGGTTGTAGTCGAAGGGGCAGTTGTCCTCGCCATCAAGGATCTCGTCGCCGTCCGAGTCTGCGAGCGGATCCGCTATGTCCGGCAATTGGTAGGTGTCCACGCCCGGCGGCACTTCGAGGGCCTGGATGTCCTGACCGTTTTGTCCGGACGCGTCATCAAGGCCGTCCGCTACGTCAGCGCTGGGCGGCAACTCATCAACGCACTGCCCCTCGTAACAGAGAAGTCCACCTGTACATATCCCGCAGGATCCGCCACAGCCGTCGGTGCCGCACTCCAGGCCCTCACACCCGCCGAAGGGGCAGGCCTCAGCATCGATTTGCGGGACGTTCCCTGGATCAATAATCGTCTCGGAGCCGCAGCCTAAGGTCGCCAGGAGAAACACCAGACCAACCAAGGCGCGTTTCACAAACTCCATCCCCCGCCCTCCAGGTAATTCCGCCGTAAAAATTCTCCCATTCTCTCCGCACCTATGCAAGCGCGACGCCATCTTTCCGATCTATTTCTCTGTAGCGCTTCCCCGCAAAGGGGCCGCGTCGAATACAGGGAGAGGTCGCTTTCCCTTTGTCATTGAGGCGCGCATGGATCGTCCCATCCCGGTTCTGGCCGCAGCGGTCGCCGCTGGGGTCCTTGGAGTAAACCCCGGCTGTCTGGCTGCCGGGGTCATCCTGCTCCTCCTGTGGGACCGCCGCCGACCTGGTAGCCGCGGCGCCAGGTCGCTGCGCTCGGCCTTTTCGGCTATGGTTCTGGTCGTCATGGGCGCTGCAACAGGCAGCGCGCTGGCCCGGATGGAGGACCAGCGCATCGAGCACCTCTCCGTCGGGTCAGCATGGATGGACGGGACCGAACGAGGCTACAGCGGGACCCTCGTGCAGCCCCCGGCGCGGACCCGCAGCGGGTGGCGCCTCGCACTTCGCCTCGATATCCTCGATGTCACCGCCCCGACTACGGTCCATCTCTACCTCTCGGACCCCTGTCCACCTTACCGGACCGGGGACCGGCTACAGGGGCGCGCACGCATCGACCCCTGGCGCGTACCTGCCAACCCGGGGGAGTTTGACCTGCGCCACCATCGCCTCGCTCGGGGGGTATCGGGACGGGGACGGTGCATACATGCGCCGGCCATCGTCGGCCACGACCCGACGGGCCCCGGTCATCTTCGCCAGGGTCTGGGCCGCCT
>CAYOTU010000378.1:0-4078 GCA_964406905.1 uncultured Myxococcales bacterium
CCCCAGAGGGCCAGGAGGGGCAGGGCATTGGGGATCATCGAGAGGATCCCGACACGGAGGGAGCGCAGGCCGAGGACCATCATGATCATGATTGCCAGGAAGGTCACCCCGAGGCTCCTCGCCTGTCCGGAGAAGATGTCGTTGAAGAAGTAGCCCAGCAGGTAGATTAGCCCCGTGGTCTCCACCTCCAGGCCCAGGGGCTTCAGGGACGCAGCGAGCTTGTGCACGTCCTCCCCGACCCAGGCCACGCCCCGGGAGCCGCCCGTGACGGTGCGGATCCGGATTCGCAGGCTGCGCCGGTCCCAGTCCACGAGGCGCACCAGATCATCCCTCGCGCCGCCCTCCACCAGGAGTAGGTATTCAGCGAGGCGTTTTCGTTTAGTCGGGAGGGGAGACGCTGCGCTCTCTTCCGGGGCGACAGCCATGTGGATCCGTTCCATGAGGGTCACCAGGGAGACAGCGTCCTGGACCTGGGGGTGGTCGGAGATGTCCTGTTGGAATCCGGCTATTGCCGCGAACACCTCTGGGTCCAGCAGATCCCGTTTGCCCTTGGCGTTAACGTAGACATCCAGCGTAGCGCCGAAGCCGAAGTTGTCCCGGAACCATTGGTCGTCCTCCATTACCTTGTTCCCCGGCGAGAAGCGCTGGGCCAGGTCGAAATCCATGCGCGCCATGGGTATGCCTACCGCGGAGACGACCACCAGCGCGCCGAAGCCTAGCACCACTGCGCGGGGATGCCGCCAGGCCAGCATCCGGGCTCCGTCCAGGAGTCGGTCAAGGCTGGCGTGGACACGCCCCGTGGCGCCACGGCGCAGGGGTTTCGGCGCAGGGAAGAGGGAGAAGAGCACTGGGGACAGGGTCACAGCGAGGAGGAGGGCCACCGCTACGCCAAAGCCCATGCTCAGGCCCATGAGCTGGGTGCTGGGGTCAGGGACAAAAGCCAGGCTGACGAAGCCCACGAACGTTGTGGCCGAGGTGAGAAGGCAGGCCCGACCGACCTCCCCGGTGACCGCGGCGATGGCCTTGTCCTTGGGGCGTCCCCGGGCCAGCTCCTGGAGGTACGCGCTGCAGAGGTGGACCACGTCGGAGAACGCGACCACCAGGATCACCGGCGGCGCAAGGGAGACCATGACGTGGATCTTCGGGTCACGGGCGATGAGGAAGCCCGCGGTGAGGACCACCGCGGCCATAGCCACGATGAGGGTGAGGACCGCGGGCCAGACGCGGCCGAACATCAGCCAGACCACCAGCAGGAGGACCAGGGCCACCAGGGGAAAGATCGTGCCCAGGTTGCGCACTGTCTGGCGGAGGCTCTCGGTGAGCGCGGGTACGTAGCCGCCCAGGTGGAGGTGGTCCTCCGGGAACCCCGCCTCTTGGAACGCGTCTGTGATGCCCCCGAGGATGCCGGAGAATACCTCCCCGCGGCGCTTGGGGATGTCGATCAGCATCACGGCCACTGCGAGGCTCTCCCCGTCGACGGACACAAAAGAACCGCGGATGAAGGGGTCCTCTCGGAGTTCCCTGGCCAGGGCGGCGCGCTGTGCGGGCGTGTCCCGGATAGCGTCCGCGTAGCGCTGTACGGAGAGCGTGTTGCCGTCTCCCCGCAGGCGGATTGCGTCAATGGGGCTCTCCACCCTGGCGATGTCCGGCTGTGCAAGGAGCAGCGCCTCCACGCGCTCCAGCCGGGAAACGATGTCGGGATCGAGGGTTTTCGCGTCCTCGATCCCCACGATTACCACCTCGTCGGACTCAAACTTTCGGTTGAGCGTCAGGTAGCGGAGGTACTCAGGTTTGTCCCCGAAGAACTGCTCTCCCATGTTGGTGGAGAGCTGCCCCCGGGACGCGCTCCAGGCTCCGAGGGCAATGAGCAGGATCCAGCCGGCGAGGACCAGGAACCGGTGCTTGAGGATGAATCGGGCGAAGCCTTCCATGGGGCTGAGTATCCGCTGGGCGGGGTGGGGGCGTCAATGCTTGCGCTGCACCGAAGTTGATCCGATTGGCCGCGCGGTCCAGAATGGGAAGCGGAGGACCGAAATACATGCAGGACGGGAGAGCGCAGGCCGGAGTGGTGCTGGTCACCGGAGCGACGGGGTTTCTCGGTGGGCATCTGGTGCGGACCCTCCTTGCGCGTGGTACCCCGGTGCGCGCGCTCGGACGGAACCTCGAAGTGGGGCTGGCCCTCCAGGCAGCGGGGGCTGACTTCCGGCCTGTGGATCTGCGCGACGGGCCTGGCATGCTTGCAGCCTGCGCGGGGGCGTGTGCGGTGATCCACTCCGGAGCCTTGTCCTCGGCCTGGGGGCGATACCGGGACTTCCACGACATCAACGTCACCGGGACGGAGAACGTCATCGCAGGATGCCTGGCCCATGAGGTGTCGCGCTTGGTCTACGTGTCATCGCCCAGCGTTATGTCCCGGCACTGTGAACAGCAGGACCTGGACGAGTCCCTTCCTCTCCCAGAGACGTTTGTCTCCATGTACTCAGAGACAAAGGCCCTGGCTGAGGCCCGGGTGCGGGCAGCGCAGGACGCTGGCCTCGGAGCTGTGATCCTGCGGCCCAAGGCGATCTACGGCCCCGGGGACCGGGCCCTCTTTCCGCGGATTATACTGGCTCTGGAGAAGGGTCGCCTGCCGATCATCGGCGACGGCGTGACAATGACGGACATCACCCACGTCAGGGATGTGGTGCAGGCCTGCCTCCTTGCCATGGAGCGGGACGCGGCAGCGGGGAATACCTACCTGGTCACCGGCGGGGAGCCCGTGAACCTCTGGGGGGTGATAACGCGGATAGCAGAGCGCCTCGGTCATCCTGTGCCGACGCGGAAGATTCCGGTGAAGAAGGCGCTTCGGGTGGGCGCGGTGCTGGAGGCCCTGTGGCGCGTCCTGCCGCTCCCAGGCGAACCTCCCCTGACTAGGTACAAGGCCAGTGTCCTGGGTTATAGCCAGACGTATGACATCTCCGCGGCGCGGCGGGATCTGGGGTATGAGCCGCAGGTGCGGTGGGAAGACGGAATCGAGGATTTTCTGGCGGGGTTGGAGGGGGATCGGGAGGAGCGGATTGTGGGAGGGGCTTCAGCCCCGATTTCTCCAGTTCCACGGTCGCAGGCTCCCGGCTGGGATCGGGGGAATCCACGGTCGCAGGCTCCCGGCTGGGATCGGTCGGTTCCTGTGGGAGGGGCTTTAGCCCCGATTCCGTCTGTGGGAGGGACGGTACGCATTACATTGCTAAAGGCTGGCCACACTGTCGTCCGGGAGCGGTTGCTGGGGAGCGGGTCGTGGGCCAAGGTCCGGTTGCCCGCGAGCTTCGTGCTCCTGGAACATCCGGCAGAGGGGCGGGGGCTCTTCGATACCGGTTACTCCCACAGGTTTTTCGCGGCCACTGCACGGCTGCCCTTTCGGATCTATCGCTGGCTCACACCTGTGGAGATCTCCGCAGAGGAGGACGCTGCCGCGCAGCTCGCTACGCGGGACATCGATCCCGGGAGCATCCGCTGGATCCTGCTCACACACTTTGACCCTGACCACGTCGGTGGACTGGCGGATTTTCCCCGGGCGCGTATATTCTGCTCCTCGCACGCGTGGGCCGATGTGCGGGGGCTGCGAGGCTGGGCCGCGCTGCACCACCGCGTCCTGCCGGAGTTCTTCCCCGACGACATCGCTGCGCGGATACGCATCCTGCCCGACCCCGATGGCCCGGCCTTCGGCCCCCTCGGCCCGACCTTGGACCTCTTCGGGGATCGTACGGTGCGTGTCGTCTCTCTGCCAGGCCACGCAGCGGGCCATCTGGGCGCGCTCGTCCGGTCAGCGGACGGGGCCACTTGCCTCTTCTGCGGCGACGCGTGCTGGACCCGGGGATCTGTGGACGGTACGGTCGGACGGACAGGAGTACACCGCCTCATAGCCGCGGATCGACGGGCCCAGGACAGGACCTACGAGACCCTCGCCGCGTTCAGGCGGGAGCAGCCGGAGATACAGATTGTCCCGACCCACTGTCGGGACGCGTACGCAGATTTTGGAGAAAAATAAGTGTCCGTCGCAAAAAAAACAGATCGCACCGAGGGCGCTGATGCGCCGCTCTCG
>CAYOTU010000379.1:0-4073 GCA_964406905.1 uncultured Myxococcales bacterium
TCGTCTTTCCCTATATCGCCAGGACCGCGCCTGACCTCGGCGCAGGCGGGACGGTGGTGTACTTCCTCAAGTCCTTCGCCAGCATTTTCCCCCACCTCCTCCTGGAGGCCGTGGGCTACGTCCTGGTGGCCATGGCCGGGGTCTTCCTTTCCAAGGCCTTGCAAAAGTATGAGATTGGAGCAGCTCAGTTCAACCAGGTGGCCCTGGCGGTTGGAAAGCTCGCCTTGCTGGCTGGGGTGATGGTCGCGCTGGCCGGAGTGGTGGAGGCGTACGTAGCGCCCGCACTGATCAGTGTGTTCTTCTAGCTTGCGTCCGCGGCGCTGTCGCTGTGCTCTTCCGGTGCCTGGACCTGTCGTTGCCGGGGGATGCTTCTTAGCATCAGGGTTGCCAGATCGGCCACCTCGAGGTTTTCGTCCAGATCCATGGCCTTTACTGAGTCCTCGAGCATTTGCTTGCAGTAGGCGCAGCCCGTGACGATGCAGTCGGCACCGGCTTCCACCGCCTGCTCGACCCGGAGGTTGTTGATCCGGTCCGTGGACTTGAGGTCCATCCAGAAGTGACCGCCGCCGCCGCCACAGCAGAGACTCTTTTCCTTGTAGTCCTTCATTTCGGCTACCGTGGCACCTGGGACCGATTTGAGAACCTCTCGGGGCGCGTCGTAGATGCCCTGGTACCGGCCCAGGTAGCAGGGATCGTGGTAGACCAGCTTCCGGGCCGTGCCGAGTTCGGGCTGCAGGACGCCGTTCCAGAGCATCTCGTGGATGAACTCGCTGTGATGCACTACCTGGAAGTCCCCGCCGAACTGCGGGTACTCGTTGGCCAGGACGTTGTAGCAGTGGGGGCATGCAGTCAGCAGGATCTTGAATTTCCGTGCCTTGAGTTGCGCCACCTGGGCCTTGGCGATTTCCTGGAAGAGGCGTTCTTCGCCCAGAACTCGAGCCGGATCGCCGCAACAGCGCTCGGCCGAGCCCAAGACGCCGTAGTTGATGTCGCACGCGGTAAGGAGCGCACAGAGGTCCTGCGCTATCTGGCGTTTCGAGGGATCAAAGGTCGTGCAGCAGCCGATCCAGTAGAGCACGTCCACCTCTTCTCCCGCCTCGACGACCCGCACGTTCATATCTTCGATCCAGTCGATACGGTCCGCCTGAGGACCGAAGGGGTTGCCGAGGTTCTCCAGCATCTTGAGGGCCCGCGCCGCCTCTGTGGGGATCCGTCCCTTCATAAGGACCTCGTTGCGGCGGACCTCCATCATTATGTCCACGTGGTCGATAAACGCTGGGCAGACCTCCATGCACGCGGTGCAGGTCCGGCAGTACCAGATGAATTGGTCATCGAACGCGTTTTCTACGAGCGCCTCCCCCGTCTTCCCCGCGTCGATCTGTGCTTTGCACTTTGCGATGAATTCCCGCGGAGAGAAAGGATGCCCGCATTGCGTGGCGGGGCAGACCTCCTCGCAGCGGCCGCAGGAGATGCACGCGTCAAAGTCCAGGCGGTGCTTCCAGGTCAAGTCAGCGGGCTTCTCGATGCCCACCCGGAAGGTCTCTTCGTCGAAGTCCTCCGCCATCATCATTTCCTCAAGGTCTTCCCGCAGCAACTCGCCCCGGGGCCGGAGCCGCTGGAAGAAGACGTTTGTGGGGAGCGCGAGCATGTGGACGAACTTTGTGTAGGGGATCGTCGCTATCCAGGCCATGGCGATGGCCGTGTGGCCCCACCACAGGCCCACGTGGATGCCCTCGCCGGTGCTTGCTGAGATGCCCTCGAAGGGCAGCGCGATGATCGCGCCGACCGGGGACAGCCACTTCCAGGGATCCCCGATGGTCGCAATGCGCAGGCCCTCGGTGAGGAAGCCCGTGAGGACCATGACGCCCAACAGAGCCAGGCCGAACCAGTCGTCCCCCGTAGTGGGGAGGCTCGTCGGCTTCGATACGACGCGTCGCCAGAGGGCCATGCACACGCCCACGAGAATGAGCAGGCCACCCAGGTCCGCGCCGATGGTGAGGGCCACGTAGAGCCAGCCTTTGAAGAGGGAGGTTCCCAGGTCGTAGTCGATGGCCACCACCGTGGTCGCTGCGACGAGCACGATGAAGGAGTAGAAGATCAGGCTGTGGAAGAAACCGGGCAACCGAGAGCCACGGACCCGGGTCTGGAGGAGTAGCTCCTTCAGGAGCAGACGCGCCCGGACCCACCAGTCGCCGAGGCGCTCGTTGTCCCCGCGGCCCGAGCGCCAGCCCTGGATGCGCTGGTAGAGGCCGAAGGTGAAGACGCCGAGGGCTATGAAGAAGAGGAGGTACATCAGCCATGCGGCCGAGATGTTCCACATGATGGGTCGGGTTGCCTGCGAAAGATCAGTCACGGTGTCCTCCGGGGTAGGCTACTTCGAGTCGGGCTTAGGCGTGCTTCGCGTGCCCAATTATGCCGCTGAAGCGGATCTTCGCAGGGCGGGAGACCCGCCGACGGATTCCGGACCGTTCCACGGGGGCGGCGCACGCGGCGAGGGGCTTCAGGCTCCGGCCACGGTAGAAGTCACGGGCCTGCTGGGACACGCAGTCCCAGAGCTGGGTGGTGCTCTCCACGGTGCGGCCCTTCTCCTTGATGTTCGCGATGAAGGGTTGCAAGAGCGACCACTGTCGGGAGAGGCTCCACATGCGCTCCACGAGGATCAGGTCGCACTCAATGTCGCAGGCGAGGAGCTGCTGTACGCCCGGCCGTGAGACGATGTCCTCGGAGTAGGCCTCGTCCTCGAACCAGGCCACGACCTCGATGTCGTTCTCCGCTGCGTACCGTTTGATCATCTCTTTCTGGTGGTCCCGTCCGATCACCTCTCCGGTCCGACCGAGGATCACGTCACTGACGTATGCGATTGCCTTCTTCATGCCTCACCTCCGTTGTATCGACTGGTTTTCATTTCCGGGCCTCGTGGCCGTCGCTAGACTAATAAGCAAGGCGCGTGCCAAGGGGGAATGCCTTGGCTGAAATGTAATCTGTTCAATTGGTTGCGGCTCTGGGCGGCGCCGGAGCTGGACAGGAAGTCCTGCTTTGTATGTTCTTTTTACACAGGCCTCGTCGGTTCCTGCTTGGGGCCGTCTCTTTGTGCCAGCGGGAATCGTGGCGGTCAACATATTGAAAACAAAAGAAAAGTCTCGATACTGCGAGGGGTTTTGTCTGTGTTGAAACAATATACAGCTCCCCTGGGTAGGGCCGCGGAGGAGACCCGTCCGGCCCGCATCTTGACTAAGGGGTTCCCGGAGTGTATTGGGTTGGTATACACACGGGCAGCGGGGGAGCCCCATGTCTCTGGCCAACATGTCTTTACGGATGCGCCTGATTCTGGCCTTCACGATCCTCATCGTGACGTCCGCCAGCGCGACGATCATGATCGCCAACCTGGTCTTCGGGCGTAAGGTTACCGAGCAAGCCCTCTCCATGACAGAGCTGGGGCTCAACGTGGTGGAGTACAACCTCCAGGGTAAGCTGAAGCGATTTAGGCAACTCACCCACACCGGCGTGCAGCTTGAGGCCGAGTGCGACTCCCAACAGCAGATCTGCGGTGCGCTCTCCACCGGTGAGACGCTCCTGGACTTCATCCTCGTCCTGCGGGAGGACACGTCGGTCCTGATGCTCACCGGGGAGAGCTGCGCCACCTTGCCACTGAGCGAGGACGATTTGGAGGGCACCCTCCTTGAAGAGCTGATCGGGAACATCGGTGAGGAGGGGCAGGACGACACAGGGCTGGGCATCCTCGACCGCGAGACAATGGCCCTGCTGGGATACGAGCCGATGTTGGATCGCGGCCTGTTCATCCTGAGTGCGGCTCAGATCCCCGGCGGCGGACATCTGGTCCTGGGCGCGCTGCTCAACGAGCGCACGGAGCTGGTCTCGGATCCCCTACAGACCCTCTGGCCCCGGGACGTCAGCCACTACGCAGCCACGATCTTCCTGGATGACTCGCGGGTTGCCACCACCTTGGGCAACTCGGGCCTCGGCAGCCTGGTGGATCCGGACGTCCGCCAGCGGGTTCTCGTGGAGGGCGAGAGGTACTACGGGCAGGCCGACATAGAGGACCGGGACTACTA
>CAYOTU010000380.1:0-1281 GCA_964406905.1 uncultured Myxococcales bacterium
CAACCACCCGGTGTGGCCGCCAAGGGCGTGAGGATCTTGTTGCTACCACGCCCCCAGGGGGATAGCGTAAGCGCCCGCTCCGCAGCCCAGTTCGAGGATTCGGCGTCCATCGAGGCCGCCCGCGGAGATCCGCCGGTAGTACTCCTCCTTCGAACTCTGGAAGATTGAGTAGTACTTCCCGACCGACTGCTTGGTCTGGTGCGCTACCGCCTCGTCCTGGAAGACGCGCTCTCGCTCAATGCGATCTGTCATGACTGGGCCTCGTTCCTACCGGACATCATAAGCAGAACATGGTCGCTTTTCGCCGGTTTTGCAATGGGTATTGAGCAGTTGCACCTGCAAGGGTCGCGCGTTTACACTGGTGCGGAGGAAACTCGGACTCGGAGTATCGTCATGATTTGTATTCGGATCGTTCGAACTATGCCTATTGTCCTTCTTCTTGCCCTCGTCGCGTGCGGCGACGCGGCTGACGGAATTGACGTCGCTGCGGGTGGCGACGTAGGCGTAGACGCGGGCTCAGATGCGCCTTCGTGGGACATAATTACGCCCGAGGATGTCGTTGCGGACCTCGTGCCTGACGATCATGATACGCTTCCGGACACACCATCCGACACGTTTTCGGATACACCTCTGGATACACCTCCGGATGCGCCACCCGATGCGCTCCCGGATACGCCCCTGGATTTTTCTCCAGACACGTCGGATCCTTGCGCACCGGGCACCTGCCCAGATGAAGCGACCTGCCATCCGGGTCCGGACGGGCAGCCGATCTGTACGATAACGGGGGAGATCGTCGAGGAGTTCGCGGACGCTGACATGGCGGCTCAGCCGACCACGGCCGCTTGGGGGGAAGATATCCTCACGGTGGATCTGGAAAACTACGGCGGAGACGGCTCGGACGGAGCCTTCCACGCGACCCAGAATACCCTGGTGAACACATCGGAGAACGGGGGCGTGTTCCACTACACCAGCTACCTCATCGATCCGGACGTGGAGGTCAAGGTCTTCGGCCCGAACCCATACATTGTGCGGGTCCAGGGGAACGTGGAGATCCTCGGCACGCTGCGCTCCGACGGGCAGCATGGCGTACATTCGGCCTCGATCCCGTCGGGGCCGCCGGGACCGCCCGGGGGCGTCGCGCTCATCGGCGGAATGGGCGGCGCGGGGGACGGTGCGGGCGGCGACAGCGGCGCGGGCTACGGGGAGATGGGTGCGGACGGCGAAGGCCCCGGCGGCGGCAGCCCCGCATTCGTCTCGGCCTGGTCCTTCCAGGGACTCATC
>CAYOTU010000380.1:1291-4070 GCA_964406905.1 uncultured Myxococcales bacterium
CGCGTTCCCCGGGGGCGCAGGGGCCGGGGGCGGAGGCTTTGGCTGCGCGGGGATCGACGGCATAGGCGACGGGGTCGCGCCCGGCCTTGGCGGAGCGAGCTACGGTGACCCCGCGCTCGTAGAACTCCAGGGCGGGAGCGGCGGCGGCGGCGGCGGCGGCCGGGACGTCGGTGGCGACGACGGCTCCTGCGGGGCTTGCGACGGGAACTGCTACCAGGGCAATTGCCAGGGGGGCTACGCGGCCATCGGCGATGAAGCACTAAACTCCTGGGATCGCCCCGGCGGGAGCGGCGGCGGCGGCGGCGGTGCGATCGGTATCTTCTGCGAAGGGGACGTGCTCCTCCCCGGTGTGATCAGCGCGGACGGCGGGAACGGCGGCTGGGGGGACTGGTCCGGTGCGGGCGGCGGTGGCAGCGGCGGTGCGGTGCTCCTCAGCGCGCTGGGCGAGGTCTTCATGGACGGCGGGACGGTCTCCGCCAAAGGGGGACGCGGTGGTTTGATCACCAACTCCAACCAGAAGGAGTGGGTCGTCTCCGGCGACGGCGGCGGGGGCCTGATCCGCATCGAATCAGCGGGGGGCCTCCAGGCCTACCTCCTCAATCCGGATCCAAGCCCGAGCTTCGACACGTCGATGAACCCGCTGGACGGCGGCACCGGGGCGGACGGCCCCTTCACTCCTGCCCAGGACACCACCCTCGACACTGACGACGGTCCCTGGGAGTTCACCCTGGTGGACATCCCCGAGGGGGTCGTTGTCACGGCCACAGGGAGTCTTCCCCTGGAGATTCTGTCCCAGGGCTCGGTGATCATCGATGGGGATATCGTCCTGAACGGCGAGAACGGGACCAACGGCTACAGCGCCTGCTGTGGCAACCCCTACGGCAATGCGCAGGCCGGCCTTGGCGGCGCGGGTGTATCCGGAGGCTATGACGGCGGCGACGGCGGTGGGGCTGGCGCGGGCGTGGACGGCGGCGGCCCCGGCGGCGGCGTGGGCGGTCCTCCGGGGAGCTTCTCCTCCGCGGGCGGGGCGGGATATGCTGAGCAGGGTCAGAACGGAGGCACCAACCAGTGCAACGAGTTCAGCGGACCCGAGGGCGGGGACGCGTACGGGGAGGAGAGCCTGGCCGTCCTGGAAGGTGGCAGCGGCGGCGGCGGTGCCGGGGACGCGGCGGTTGCTGCCTGTACCTGGTGCGATGGCGGCGTCTGCATCGTCACCAGCAACTTCTCCTACGCGCAATGTCCGGCGAATCCGCCCGCGTGCTCCTACTGCCCCAATGTCCCTTCCGCGTGTGAGGGTACCTCGTCCTGCTTCGCGACGGAGGCATGGAATCCAGGTAGCGGCGGTGGCGGTGGCGGAGGTGCGCTGCGCATCGAGACCTTGGGACAGATCGAAATGACCGGAGACATACGTCTGAACGGCGGGAGCGGGGGCGACAACCTCGGGGGCTCGGACTTCAACGACGGGAGCTGCGGCCCGGGCTGCACCGAAGGCTGCTGCAAGGGAATCTGCGATCCCCCGGGTGGCGGGAGCTTTGGTGGCAGCGGCGGCGGCGGGAGCGGTGGTGCGCTTCTGTTCCGGGCCGTGGCCTTGCGGGCCAACGGCGTAGTGGAGGCCGTGGGTGGAGGCTCAGGGGAACTGAGTCAGGGCGGGGGCTGTCCAGTCAATCCCAACGCAAAGGACCCCATACCGGGCCAGGGTCGCGGAGGCAGCGGCAGCCCCGGACGCATCCGGGTCGAGACAGAGATACCGATGGGCGCTATCCTCGTCGGGGACGGCGGCTTCTCTACTTCGGAGGTCGTGGTCTTTGCGGGGGGCTACGCGGAGAGCCTCTGGTACCCGCTCCCAGCCCCGGAAACAGTGATCACCGCAGTCGAGGCCACGGGCCTTGGCCTCGCGGATTCCTTCGAGGTCCGCACAGCACCTGATGACCTCGGGGACGAACCAGTGCCGGGCACCGAGTCCCCATGGACCGCTGACCCAGCGGCCCTCCCGCCGGGGGGCTTTGTCTCCTTCCGGATCCAGCTCGACATCTCGATGATCCCGGATCCCGCCTCGGTGGTGGAGGCGGTGGTTATGAGCTACCAGTACGAAATTGTGCCATGAGCAGCCGTATCCTCACGGTGATGTTTACAGACATCCAGGGGTTCACCGCGCGCACGTCCGCCACGTCACGGGAGGGGCTCCGCGAACTCCTGGCGATCCACGAGGACCTGCTGCTGCCGGTCACCGCTCAGTTCGGCGGGCGCCTGATCAAGACCATCGGCGACGCGCTGCTCGTGACCTTTGTCTCGCCTACCAACGCGGTGCTCTGCGGCCTCGAGATGCAGCGGGTCCTGGCCGGCTGGAACCAGCAACAAACCGGGGCGGACCGGATCACGATCCGGGTGGCCATCAGCGCTGGCGAGGTAGAGGAGCGAGACAAGGACGTCTTTGGCGAGGCGGTCAACATCGCGGCCCGGGTGGAGGGGATTACAGACCCGGGGGAAGTCTGGTTTACCGAGTCAGTCTATCTGGCCATGAACAAAGCCGAGGTCCCTTCGAGCGCTATCGGCCAGCGTCGGCTCAAGGGGATCCCGGAGCCCGTCAAGGTCTACCGGGCCATTACTGACCCCCACTCGGCCGATCCCGACGCGTTGACCGATGCGTTGCGGGGCGATGGCTTTGACGACGTCACGCTGCCCTTGACCGGGGCGCTGCCGCGGGCCCGCAAGGCTCAGTCGTGGCTCCCCTGGGTCGCTGTTGGTGTTCTCCTGTTGGCGGGTGCGCTGGCGTTGGTGA
>CAYOTU010000381.1:0-4045 GCA_964406905.1 uncultured Myxococcales bacterium
GCACGGCCGGTCGGAGCGCATTGGCGACCCGCCCAACCGAAGACTGACGCCGTAGATTTTTTGTGTCTGGAGGTCTACTGAGTTCTACAGCTCATGGTAGCTCTCCGTGCAGGTGTCGGAGCCGAATTGGGCTGGAATCTGTAGAGAACCTGATGGATTAGAAGCTTGCAGCAAACACAACGAAGGCCCCTCTGGTCAGACGCCTGTCCATCCGCGCGAAATGCGGGTAGAATAGATTCATGAGACCCATAGCATGGTGGATTGTTACGGCGGTGTTTCTGACCGCACCCTCGGCCAAAGCCGAGGAGGACCTCTCCGGAACCTGGGTCCTTGAGGCTGAGGAGCTCATCGTCGACCTTCAGCAAGACGCGCAGGGTGCGCTCACCGGCACCGTTTCCCGCAAGGGCTCCCGGTTCGCTATCAGGGGCAAGGTGGAGGCTGGCGTCGCGAAGGGGATCTTCCACGACGACTGGACCGGGACCTTCTTTGAGGCCCGTATTCAGGGGAAGGGCCTCAAATTCGTGATTCTGGAGTCTGTCCCGGATTCGACTGAGTACAAGCGGCATCCCTATCTTCTCTCGCGCAAGGCTGTGATCGCTGTCACGGCGGGCGGCCGAATCGGTCGCATGGCCCGGCACCCCGCGGGTTTTGATCTCTGGATCCCCGATGGATGGGGTGCGGAGGAGAACGGGAAGACGCTGCGGCTTGTCCCGCCCGCGCCGGAATCCGGCTGGTCGGGGATGTCGGAGGTCGTGCTGGTCATGGCCGTGGACCTGGGGGCAGCGCCCAGCGACCACATGCCGGACGACCCCCGAGTGGTCCACTTCCTGGACAACCTGGCCCTCTCCATGTCCGGCGCGCTACGCCGAGTCGAGCCCCCTGTGCGCATCGACTCCGGGGCGCGGCGGGGTGCGTTTATGGAGTGGGCGACGGACGCGGTAGACCCCACGTCCCGGCGTTGCCGCGCATGGGTGACGATCCTGGGCCGAAAAGCTGTCGCGTTGGTCGCGTCGGGGCCAGGCATGCAGCTTGTTTCCCGGACCGGGGATCTGCGCCTGGTGTTCGTCTCCCTGGGCTTTGACAACGGCGGCAGCGCGCCTGCCCTGATGCGGTCCTGGTCCTTCCAGTCCACCACCCGTTTCACTCCTGGGTCCGGGTGGATGACGGACTGGTCCAGGGCTCGGACAGCCCCGGACCGGGGTTGTCAATTCACGCTGGACGCGGAAGGCACCTTCAAACGGGTCAGCGGCGATGGCGCCGAGCAGGATCAGGGACGTTGGGCTACGGGGAGCGGCGCTCTGCTCCTGATTCGGGGGAACATCCGGGAGATCTACGAGTACGCTATCCAGCGAGAGGATGACGGGATGAAACTTCGTCTCCGTGCCGGGGACCGTGGAGAGATCTGGATCCGCGAGTGAGCGGAACAGAAGAAACGCTGGTTTCATAAACGAATCGAAGCAATGGGGGAGGACTTCGTAAGGACTGGCAGCCCCCGCCGAAGGAGAGCGGGGCGGACGCGCAGGAGATCCTCAGAGGCGCTTTCACCTCAACCAAACCTTCCCCCCGGCAGTCGTGGAACGGCCCACAGAGATCAACCCCGGGCGTTGAGGGAGGTACACTTGTAGTTGGCTTCAACTTCGAGGGGAGCAGGATTCGAGAGATGCATCAGGGCAAGCAGAATAGGGGCGGATGGATTAATGGGGATCACGACACTACCCATGAATCACGCCCATTGACATTCACCTCCATTGAGACATAGAAACAGGTGGTTCGGTCGCGTTGGTCCTGAGCAAAAGCGGCCCTCCGGGGCCCTTGGACGTAGAGGGTTGTCATGGCAAGGCTTCCTTGGACACTGCTACTCCTTGTTCTCTCGATTTTCCCCCAGCCGGTGTTGGCTGACGATCCGCCGGAGCCGGAGCCTCTGGACGAGATCGTGGTCACAGCGGATCGGCGCCCCGCCCGACTGGCGGACACGCCGGAGATCATTATGGTGGTCACCGCGGAGGACATCGCGCAGATGCATGCCACCTCCACGGGGGAGATTCTCGAGCAGGTGGCGGGGGTCAACACGGCGTCCGGCACCGGGAGCGGCTTCCCGAAGCGGAGCGTGGTCAGCATCGGCGGTCTCCCCCCCAACTACGTCCTCGTCCTGGTGAACGGCCAGCGGCTGCTCTCGGAGCACGTCCACACCGGGCAGAACGTCGACCTGATCCCCCCCGAGGCCATCGAGCGCATCGAGGTGATCCGAACCGCTGCCTCGGCCCAGTACGGCAGCGACGCGATCGGGGGCGTGGTGAACATTATCACCCGGCGGGAGGTCTCCACCCCCACCGCGAAGGTGTACGGCGCCTACGGCCGGTACAACACCGTGAACGGAGGGGTGGGGGTGCGTGCGCCCGTGGGCGAGCGCATCCACGTGTCTCTCCTGGCGGATGTGGATCGCTCGGACGGGGTGCCGATCCTGGCCCCCGCGCACCGCCTCGGCAAGATGGGTTACTCCCAGGTGTCGGTCATCGGAGACCTGGGCATCGGGATCACGGATCGCGTCGGGCTCGACCTGTACATGAACTTGGTCGAGACCGAGATGGATTGGATGGACGGCCGTGTCCACAGCCGCCTCATCATGCCGAAGGCCGCCCTGCGGGCGGATCTTACTGAGCGCTGGCACCTCCACGTGGCTACCGCGTACACAGGGTGGCGTTCCGAGGGGAGCCGGGAGTTGAACCAGCTGCTCCACCCCGAGGCCTGGGTGACCTGGGACGCGCTGGGCGGGCGGAACCAGTTGACCTTCGGCGGGGATTTCTCACAATCCTGGTTCCGGCGCTCCGGGCTGGACCACACCCGGGACCAGGCGGGCGGCGGCGTCTTCATTCACGACGCGTTCCACCTGAGCCGCAGCTGGTCCTTCTCGGGGTCCGTCCGGCTAGACGTGGTGGGTGATCTCCTGCCTGTGGTTTCGCCAAAGCTAGCGGTGCTGTACCGGCCGATTCGACAGGTCGGGATCCGTGCGGCCGTCGGGCGGGGCTTCCATGCTCCTTCGGTCCAGGAGCGCTACGAGCAAGCCTACGGGCACGGGGGCACTGCGCTGCGCTTCGGCAATGAGGACCTGAAGCCCGAGACCAGCACCGCGTTCTCCCTGGGCTTCGAGTTCTTGCCCGTCCGGAGACTGGAGATCGACGTCAACGGGTACTTCCATCTGGTGGACAACTTCATCACGCCGCGGTACGCCGGACCCTGGGAGGAAGACCCCCAGAAAGACATGTGGGTGCGAGAGAACGTCCTCCAGGCGTGGGTCTATGGTGCTGACGCCTCCTTCGCATGGAGGATCACCGATTGGGTCAAGCTCAGAGGGGGCTACACCTATTCTGGGAACCAGGACAAAGGGGGGGGGCGGCTGCCCTTCGAACCGGGGCACTCGGCCTTCGGGCGCGTGGATCTACGGTTCGTTTTTGCGACCCAATATGCGCTGTCCGCGTTCACCCAGGTGTCGGCGCGCATCGGCCGCCGAGCCTGGAACTGGAAGCCCGAGGCGGACGCCCCTCGGGATGACGCGTCTGGCTACGTCACCCGTCTGGAGGACTACCAGCTCTTCGACGCCGGGGTCGAGTTCGCCTACGCGGAGCGTTACCGGGTCTTTGCCGCTGTGACCAATATGCTCTCCCAGGACATCGAGCGCCTCGACGACGCGCTGACACGCTTCGACGGTGCCCCGAACTACCGTTTTGGGCTGAAGGTGGCGTTCTGAGCGCGGGTCGTTTCTTCGATCTATAGAGGATCCAGTGTCAGGCACCCGTGATCCGCAAAAACTAGCGCGCCGGCATTTTTTTTGCCCTAACGGCCGTCGGCCACGGTCCTCGCCAGCATGGAAATCCTACCGGTCGTCGTAGCCGTTCAGGTATTGAACACCCTCATCTTCGTCTGGTCTCGGAGAGCATTGCTGATGAGCAACCTCGTCCTGCGCCAGCAGCTCACCGTCTTCAAGAGGAGGCGACCAAGGCCGGCCCTCCGGGACAGGGACCGACTGTTCTGGTCGCTCATCTCCCGC
>CAYOTU010000382.1:0-4026 GCA_964406905.1 uncultured Myxococcales bacterium
AGGAGCAAGGGGTCGGGTTTCTGGGAATACCGGCCGGAGCCTTCGTTTCCACTGATAAAACGAAATGAAAGGAACCGACGACCGTGGCCCCGTCCGGATATGTCCATTCGTTCGCTCAGGGCGTTACGATGAAGGTCGCTGTGCCGGAGCGGCCGAAGGTCTCGGGGTTGTACATCTCCTCAGCCCGGGCCGGGGGGACTACGAAGGCGCCAATGGTTGTGGCGCGGGCCACGTAGGTATAGCCGTAGGCCCCGGCCCGGAGCCGGTCCCGGAAGAGCTGGACCCGGTCATCCCGCTTTTCGGCGTACTCCCAGGGGCTCCACCACCAATAATCTGTCGCTGATCTGGTGGCTTGTTGAGAAGAGGTCTGGAACTTCTCGTTCACGATCTCGAGGCCTGCCGGGAGCGGATCCACAACCGCGACGTAGTACCGTCGATCCGGTGTGGTCACTTGTACGTTGACCCGAACGTAGCTGCCGGCCGCGGCCACCCAGGAACCGTCCTCCCGCTGTTCGACCCGGCCGTCTCCCGTTGCGAGGCTGTATTGCCGCGTCACTGAGAAACCTCGATTCTCGGGTTCGAGTTGCAGATTCGAGGGAGCGTATTTCAGGCCCAACCGATAGTAGAGCCGCCCCGGCCCGGACTTGGCCAGGATCAGGTCCTTAGCTGTCTCGCCGAGCAGCTCCTTCATCGGGATTCGGGTCTTGGCGATGGTCATCTCACGGCCCTGGAACTTCCGACCGGTGAGGAAACGCTCTCCGTGCCAGAGGCGGGCCTCGAAGTCGGGCTTGTCCTTCTCGAAGATCCGGTAGTATTCGCTCAAAGCCATGAGCGCGTACGCGTTGGCCTGGGTGGTGGACCAGCGCCCTCGAACCCGTGAGCGCACCAGGCCCCGGACTACCTTTCCGATCAACGGGGAATCGGGCCGCACCGCCACCAGGGCTTCGAGGACAATCGCGTCAGTGCGCTCCTCGCTGTGCATCATCAGGCTGAGCAGCTCGTGGCGGCTCTCGCTGAAGTGAATAGCGGACGCGGTCTCCACTGCCGCGTTGTTGAGTTGGCGGTAGATCTCATCGACCCGTGGATCGTCAGCAGAGGCCCTGCCCAGGGCCTCCATCAGCCAGGCCCTGGCGTACAGGGTCATGGGGCCGTCCTCCTCCGGACGGGCCCCGGCCTGCTTTCGGGTCGCCACCCCGTAGAGGCGGTCCAGATGCCCGGTCGGCGGCTCTCCCAAGCGGGCGAGGACCAACGCTGCCATGGTCTGGGAGCCCCACGCCTGCTTCTCCCAGTCGTGGGGCTGAGCCAGGCGTTGTTGCAGGAACCACTTCGCCCTGTTCAACGACTCATCCGGCACGGCGAAGTCTTTTCGGCGGGCCATCTCCAGGGTCATGGTCGCGTACGCGCTCAGGTAGAGCCAGCTCTGGGACGAGCCGGCCCATGAACCCCAGCCGCCGTCGCTGCGCTGGTGGCTCAGGATCTTCTTAACTCCGCGGCGCACCAGATCCCGGGCCTTCTCCGGGGTGTCCGCATCACCGATCCGGAAGTCACTGAGGAGCTTGCCGAGGGCCAGGATCGGCAGAATACGGCTGGCCACCTGTTCAGTGCACTCGTAGGGGTAATCGAACAGGTAGGACACTGCGTCCTGGAGGCCCGTCAGCGCAGTGGACGACAGGGAGACGTCCAGGCCCCCGACCTGGGGCAGGACATCCCGGATGGCGCTCAGGGGCTGGCGGATTGCTTCGTCCACCACGCCGTACGTGGCAAATGCCTCGCTGGTGGCAGGTATCAGGACCGGGATGGTGAGCTGGGCCGCATCCGTGTCGCGGCGCTTCGTCAACGCCACCGCGGCGAACTGGAACACGGCCGGTCCCGGTGCGTCGGGCTTGGCGTGGAACCGGACCTCCCGGCTCTCCCCGTTCCTTATGGGGACCTGGATCATGGGTTCCTCGATTGAGGCGTTGATTGCGATGCAGCGCACCAGCACCTCGGTATCAAAGCCGGTCTGGTTGTCCACGACGAGCGCCGCGTCGAACGAATCTCCGAGGTTCAGGAAGCGGGGCAGCGAGGGGCGGACGATCAGGGTCCGGCGGGTCCGGATCCTGCTCTGCCCGGAGCCGAAACGCTTCGCCTCGTCCGCGGCCACGGCCATGATCCGGAACTCGGTGACATTGTCCGGCATCTTGATGTCCACCTTCAGCCGGCCGTCCTTCCCGGTTTGCAGGTCGCTCTTGAAGTACGCGGTCGATTTGAAGATCTCCCGCAGAGAGAACCCCGGGGATCCCGCATCCCCGCCCGGCCCCGAGGAGCTGCCGGGGCGCTTCCGCGATACTCTCGACTCGCTGCACGGGGAAGCCATCATCTCCGCTGACTTGGAATGCTTCTCTCCGGCCATCCGTTCTTGGATTTCGGGGGGAATGCGGGGCAGGAGCAGGGCCCGGAGATCTCCGACCGTGGTCCCGGATGACACGATCCGATACAGCGCGCTGAGAGGATCGGGCGTGACATAGGCGATCAGGCTGAGCACCCCTTCGTCTACGACCATCAAGGCGACGTTGGAGCGGATGCCCCGGCCGTCCGCGTCTCGTGTCTCCATCTTCAGGGTGAAGGTACCGCCGGGTTCGATGGCATCAGCGGAGGGCTTGAGCACCACCCGGATTTTTCTTGCGTCGGTGGAGATCTTCAAGGTTTTGTTCCCGATGGCGAAGACCGGCCGGCCCGGGTCGTCCGCTGTTTCACCGGGCGGGGCCGTGCGACCCCTGGAGAGCACTACGGACATGGACACGCCGGGGATCCAGGCCTCCTCGACCAGGAACTCGAATGAGGCGTTTCCGTTTTCGACCTCCACGGGCACCACGCGTATGAAACCCTCGCGGGAGACCGTTGCCAGGCCCTGCGCTGTCTCGAAAGGGGACTGGACCAGGACCCGCGCCGTGTCTCCAGGCTGGTACTCGGCCTTATCGAGCATCAACTCGACCTGCCGATTCGGGTCTGGCTTCCACCCGGGCGCGTCCCGGCCCAGGGAACGGATCTGGATGGCGCTGTTCGCGGATCTGCCGGCCAGGTCCACGGTCCGGGCGCGAACCAGGTAGGTTCCGCCCTCAGGGACCTTCAGAGAGCATCTCCCTGCGGCTCTTCCCGTCTTCAGGGTGCAGGAGTCCTTCTCCTCTTCCACATAGCGCTCGGTGTATTGGGTCTCGGAGTGCTCGCTGCCGGGGACCGCCTCCTTGATGAGCGAGGCCTTCACCAGGCTTACCTGGATCCTGGCCTTCTTGTAGCGGGTCCCGTCCAGGCGGGTTACGACGCCGCTCACTTCCAGCCGCTCCCCTGCGGAGACGATGCTCCGGTCAACCTGGATGCCTGCATACCGCTCGGCGCGGTGCGCGGTGATCGTGGCCCGGCCGGCCACGGCCTGTCGGTTTTCATCCAGCACATTGGCTTCGAGGGTGAAAGACTGGGGGCCGATGCTCTCCAGGGCTGGCTCCAGCGTCAGGGGCAGGTTCAGATGTCCGTTCGCGTCGAGGGTGCTGCTCCCCTGCTGGATCACTTCCGGGCCCTGCCAATACCCCCAATGACCGCGGTAGTATCCCAATGCAGCCTTCTTGATGTCTGCAAATTGGAAGCCCTGGTTCCCCACGGAGAAGAAGCCGCCGGGGGAGCGGGTCAGGATCCATTGGACCTCCGCACCGGCCATGGGCGCGCCGTAGAAGTAGCTCCCGGTCACCGAGACATCCAGCTTGCGCCAGACAAGAATGTTCGAACCACCGGTTCGCCAAGCCACGTCTACCCGGTACTCCGGGGCCTTGTATTCTTCCACCTGGAAGTTGCTGCTGAATACCCCACCCAGTCCATTGACGGTCACCTGGTAGCTTCCGAGGGGCGCATCCTTGGCCGGCGTCAGAGAGAAGGAGCCGACTCCGAAGGCGGATAATTCCAGATCCCCCTTGGCGATGTCGTTGCCCTGCGGATCCCGGACAGAGTAGGTGAAGGAACGTCTGGATTTCTCCAGGCCCACCAGGTCCCCGTCGG
>CAYOTU010000383.1:0-4008 GCA_964406905.1 uncultured Myxococcales bacterium
TCCGGCGGGCCTTCGGACGGATGGTCTTCAAAGGTCGCCTGGTTACGAAAAATCCAGTAGGGCTCTATGTTCAGACTCTGATGGGCCTGGCCGAGGCGCCAGGGCCACCGCAGAGCTATGAGGATCGGTTTCGGATCGATCTGGCTCAAGCCCTCCTGGACCTCGGCGCCCCGGAGCAGGCCCATGAGATGGCAACAAAGGTCTCGGCCAAAGGGCCATGGAAGCCCCTCTACTTGAAGGTCCTAACCGCGCTCGCACCCATGGATCCCGGCCGGGCGATAATCAGCACCGGAGGCATGAAGGGCCCGTGGGGGTCCGCTACCCTGTACCGCATCGCCGCCGCGCTGGCTCGTTCGGGCCAGAAAGAAGACGTTGAAGAAGACATGAAAGAGGCCCTGGAACTGGCGGCTGAGAGATTCCCGAAGGAGATCGGCGCAAACCGGGGCACAGTGGAGGCCCTCCTGGCACGCCTGGACGCGGCGCCGCTCGTTGACCCCAGCAACAAATCTGTCGACGATTTGGACGCTGCCCGGGAACAGGCCATTACGCTGCCCGACGATTCGGCCCGGAACAAGCTCCTTGACGACATTGCCCGGCGCTACCTGCGGCGGGAAGACGCAACACGCACCGGCGAACTCGCCCGCCACATGTCCGGCCAGCTCCGGGACCGCCTGCTCTGGTCCATCGGGATGTACCACTTGGACGCAGGGCGGTCTGTCGTTGCCTTGGAGACCATCCAGGCCATGAAGTCCGACGGGCACCGGGTGCGCGCACTGGCCGAGGTGGCCCTGCGCCTGGCCAAGGCCGGCCTCGATCTCGATGCGGCGAGCATGGAAGAATTGAGGAAACTGGTGCCGTGAAGGGAGCCCCTACCCCCGAGGTGCGGCCCATTCGAAGCGTTGTACGCTGGTGGTCCGGCCTCCTGCTCCTCGCCGGGCTGGGCCTGTTCGTGGCGATCCTGGCAAGCTCGGACCTGGGCGCAGTCCTTGATGCATGTCTCGGCATTGGACCGGACATCCTCCTGATCATGGTCGCGCCGCTCGGCTACTTCGTCCTGCACACCTGGGGCTGGCTCCTGCTCATCACCGGCCAGAGACCCCGCTTCGGTCGTGCACTTCGAGCATACATCGCATCCCAGGCCCTGGATGAACTCTGGGGAGGTCTACTGGGTGAACCGCTGAAGGTCTTCGTCGTCCCGGGGGATGACCGCACCGCGGGCATCGGGTCGGTGACCCTGGACAACCTCGCGCTCCTCGCGTCCCTGGCCATCTTCCTTCTCCTGGGAGGAGGTGTCCTCGCGTGGCTGGACGTGGAGGCGATCTCCTTCGGACATCTCGGCGTAGCACTCCTCGGACTTCTGGGCCTCGGCGCGCTCCTCGGTGTCCTCCTGCTCCTCGGGCCCGGCCTCGTCGGCCGACGCCTCGCGTCGCGTTTTCCGGGTGGAGTCATTGCCGGCTTCCTCGAACGCTACCGAGAGGTGGCGCGACACAACCGTATCTTCCTGGCGCGACACCCGGGTCGGTTCACCGGCAGCATAGGGCTCCACGTCCTGGCCAAGATCTGGGTAATCTTCGAGGTCTGGTTGACCCTTGAGATCATGGGGCTCTACGAGCCGGGCAGGGCGATCTGGCTGGGTCTCGGAAAGCAGGCGGTCCAGATCACCGGCGCGCCCATTCCCGCGCAGATGGGAGTCTTCACCGGTACCCTTGCGTTCCTCGGTGAGGCCCTCGGCATTGCGGCCTCTGCGGCCCTCGCTGTGGCGCTCCTGCGGCGGGCAAGGAGCTTGGTCTGGATCGGCGTCGGGCTGGCCCTCATCCGTGGGCTCGGCGGATCGACTCCGGCCGAACGGCTTGCTCGACAAGCTCGCGGCTCGGATTCACTCCGGCCGAGACGCTAGCTTGTCGAGCCTCTTCGACTCAGTCGGAGTGCGGGAACTACCCCTCTCCACAGATCCAGTCCATACTATCCCCATGTTCGGCCTCTACCGACGATGGCGGCGCAGGCGGCTGCTGCGGGAGCCCTTCCCCCCGGAGTGGGAGGACCTCCTCCGAACCCGGGTACCCTGGTTCCCTGTCCTCTCCGAGGACGACCAACACCGCCTGCGGCAGCTGATGATGGTCTTCCTTCATGAGAAATACTTCATCCCCGCGAAGGGCATGGAGATAACTGAGGAGATGCGGGTGGTAATCGCCGGGGGCGCGGTGCGGCTACTCCTGGGGCTGGACATCTCCTTCTACGACCACCTCACTGAAATCGTAATCTACCCCGACGACTTCAAGGTGCCCTACGCGGACGGCCCGACCTTGGGAGAGGCCCTGCCCTTCGGCACAGTGGTCCTCTCCTGGCCCTCGGTGCAGCGCGGGGTGGACCGGCCCGGGGTCCACGAAGACGTCCTCACCCACGAATTCGCGCACGTCCTGGATCGGGTGGACATCTGGTACGACAGCGAGACTGAGCAGCCTCCGGAGGCAGACATCGGCCGGTGGAGCGCGGGCTTCCTGCACCACTACGAGGCCCTGCGCCGAGGCCGCAGAGGCTACGACAAGGTCCTGGACGACTACGGGGGCGAGAGCCCCGCTGAGTTCTTCGCTGTGGCGACGGAGTCCTTCTTCGCCCGCCCTCTCCGGCTCCAACGCCAACTCCCGGATCTGTATGACGAATTGGCCGCTTTCTACAGGCAGGATCCGGCTGGGTAGCAGTCAGATATCGATGACGTTACCGCTGCCGCCGCCGGGCGGGCGCTGCTGCTGCTGCGCCATCACGATCCGGTGCTTGAACCGCTTCATCAGATAGAGCGCCAGGAGACGCCGGACCGGGGGCATCAATAGCAGAAAACCCACGATATCCGTAAGAAAACCCGGGGTAACCAAGAGCAGACCAGCGGCCACGAGGCAGAGCCCCGCGACCATCTCCGCTGCCGGGATACGGCCCTGCGCTGTCTCCTCTTTGATGCGCCGAACCGTGGCCAGACCCTGCCTCTTGACCAGGCTCCAGCCTACGACGCCCGTGAAGAGGATCAGCCCGATGACCTCCCAGGTTCCGATCCGTCCCCCGACCTCGACAAGCAACCAGAGCTCTACCGCGGGGATGGCGATGAAGAGGAGGAGTCCCATGGAGTGGTACCTCAACTGTCCAGCAATTCGCGAACGACCACCTGGAACTCCTGGGGGGTGAAAGGCTTGCGGATGAACCGCGCCCCCTTCCCCATCTCTCCCTGGCGGACGATGATGTCCTCAGTATACCCGGAGACGAACAGGACCTTGATCTCAGGGTGACGGCGCCGCACCTCTCGGGCCAGCTCTCCGCCCTGGCGTCCGGGCATCACCACGTCGGTGACGAGGAGATCGAAGTCTACGTTGCCCACCTCGACAAGCTTGAGGGCCGCGTCCGCGTCTTCTGCGATCTGCACCTCGTAACCGGAAAGCACCAGGATCTCCTGGAGGAGCTCCCGGACCATCTCCTCATCCTCGACGACGAGGACGCTCTCCCCCTGCCCCGGGGTTCGCTGCTTGTCGTCCCAGTCATCGATGTCGTCCTCAGGCTCTTCGGTGACCCGCGGCAGGTAGATCTCGAACACAGACCCCTCATTGGGGACCGAACGGACCTCGATAAAGCCGTCGTGCTGGCGGACGATGCCGTAGACCGTGGACAGACCGAGGCCGGTGCCCTTGCCCACCGGCTTGGTCGTGAAGAAGGGGTCGAAGATCTGACGCTGGAGGTCCTCGTCCATACCTTGCCCCGTGTCCCGCACGGAGAGGACCGTGTAGTTTCCCGAGGAGCAGCTGGGATAGAGGGATACCTCGTCTTTTGAGACAAGGACCTCGGTGGTCTTGATCGAGAGGGTCCCCCCGCCCGGCATAGCGTCCCGCGCATTCACCGCCAGATTCGCCAGGATCTGCTCGACCTGTCCGGGGTCAGCGCGCACAGGTCCGACCTTGGGTCCGAGCTTGAGTTCCACGCAAACCTTCTCCCCGACGAGACGCTCGATTATCGCCCGGAACCGCAGCA
>CAYOTU010000384.1:0-3995 GCA_964406905.1 uncultured Myxococcales bacterium
CGAAGCGAGTCGAAGGGCGGGGGAGTTCATAGCCCCACACGAACGTAGTTGCCGTGTTGCCGTCTCCCGAGCCCCGGATCGTTCTCAAGCTCAAAGCCAAGGTCTTTGACACCTAACAAGGCGCTTCACCGGACGGCAATTCCGCTGCGCTCCATTACCGCCGGTGAGCTTAGTCGTTCGGCTCGGGAGGATTGACTTCGTAGCCGAGCGTCTCTACCCTCATTCCATGAAGGAGGACATGTCATGCCAACCGTGATGGAGAAACAAGAAGCCCACAAGCTTGTGGACAGCCTGCCGGAAAGCGCCACGTGGGATGACCTGATACATGAGATTTACGTGCGAGAAACGATCGAGCGCGGGCTTGCAGATAGTCGGGCTGGCCGCACGACAGAAGTAAGAGAAGTTCGAGCCAAGTACGCACTGCCGGAATGAGAATCCACTGGACGGAAACCGCACAAGAACACCTCGACGGCATCTATGCGTATATCGCACAGGACTCGCCGAAGTACGCGTTACGCATGGTCGACCGCCTCACTCGGCGTTCGCAACAGATCGCCGATGTGCCTCTGTCGGGACGCTGTGTTCCTGAATACGACATGGATCAGATTCGTGAAGTAATCGAGTGGCCGTTCCGCATCATCTATCATATCAAGCCCGACCAAGTTGACGTTATTGCCGTCATCCACGGAGCCCGCAACGTATTACGTGCCGGGGAAGAGGACGAGTAGGTCGGAGGTCCCCGGTCAGTCATTCTCCGCGGAGAGCTTGGAGTGCCAGGACATCAAGTTGGTCACGCTCCATGAGGCTGTTACGTTTCAGGTCGATGAGACTGGCCGTTCAGCGCGCAAGCGATGCCTCCGACCGTGATAAAGTTTACGTCAGCATCAACGAGATCGGCCAACAACCTTTCGTATGCGTTCTCCATCTCGACTGGCCTCCTCGCGAAGGACATTCATGTGACGCAGGAACTGCGACAGCCGCCAGACGCGATCAAGCGGGCTCTCGTCATGCCGACGCCCGACCGTTCGCTTCACCTCTCCCACCTGCGCTGTCATCGCGGTATCCTCCCGCTTTGCAGAACAAGATTAACATGATCGTTCAGGGGGTTCCATCTTTGTGATTTGAGCCGGGACGTGCGACGGGGGGGGGCTGCGTAGGGGAACTCAGTAAATGGTGGAGGTCCACTCAGGGCGGGCGGGTGCGGTGTCGTCGGCGAGCATTTCCCGCCAGGCTTCGTCCGTGAGGCGGTCGTTCATGGGGTGGGGGAACTCGTAGTAGGTGAAGATCGGGCCGACGGAGGCCACCAGTACGTTCTCCGGAGTGTTGTGTACCACGATCACCCAGTCCACCGTGCCGGTGCCTACCTCCAGGACCTGGCCGGTGTTGCCGTCGGTGTGGACGTCCGCGATGAGGCTGGTCTTGAAGGCCTCGCCCACCAGCTCGCTCTCCAGGAAGCACCAGTCACCGTCCGGGCCGCATTCGTCGGGATCCGGTGGCGGAGGCTCGCCGGTGTCCACTGCCTTGGCCAGTTCCTCGATGATTCCCTCCATGGTGTCTGCGAACCCGGAGATGGCGTACTTCTCCTCATTCGTGAGGGGCTCTTCGTTCAGCTCCTTGATAGCGATGCCTTTCAGGGTGTCCAGGAGCTTCTCCGTGCGCTCCATGGCAGCGTCGGCTTCGCTTGGCAGGAGATCAAAGGCCAGGAGCCCTGAGCGGGTGAACTGGCTCAGGAACGAGAGGCGGTGGTAAAATTGGGGGATCGGCTCCACGTAGCCTGGGAAGGACATGGGACCCATCCCTGCGACAGCGGGGGTGTAGGACTGCTTCACGTAGAGGATCGTGTCGTGGCGGAGCTGAGCCCAGCTCGACACAGCGGTGCCCAGTTGCTTAACCCGCCAGGAGAAGGTCTGCATCCAGACGGGCCAGGTCTCGTCCGGGGTCTTCAGGAGGGGCCGCAGCGCGTGGAGCCATGCCCAGTATGCGTTCTGGGTCCAGTCTTCGGGGGTGTACGCGGCGAACTCGTCCACCATCTCCCCGAGGTGATCCGCGTAGCCGCACCAGCGCTCATCGTCTTCCAGGATCGTAACCGCAGCCTCGCTGCCCATCGCGGCCATGACGTCCAGGCCCCGGGGCAGGAGGCGGCAGACGCCGTATGCGTTCTTCGGATCGGCCAGGAGCCCCGCGTAGCAGATGCAGTCCGAGACCTCGGGCGCGATCTCCACGCAGTCCTCGGGGGGCGTCATGCATCCGTCGACGAAGTCCTGCCACGCGGCCCCGGTGAGGTCGGGATCCACATGGTCCCAGACCATCTGGCCCAGGACGTAGGAGTCCGGTGCGAAGCGCTGGCCCATGAAGCGCCAGCCCTTGGTCTCTGCTGTCTCGTCCAGGAGCGCGGCCACGAAACCCGAGAGGATCGCTGGGCTGCGCAGATCGTCCAGGACCTCCCGCAGCTTGTCGAGGTTCTCGTCCAAGGCCAGGTCTTCAAGTTCGAAGTCCTCGCCGAGGGCCTGCCGTACGGCCTTGTCATACTCGAAGAAGGTCAGGTCGTCCGACGCGCCCACGAAGAAGCTCGTCACCCGGTAGACCCGGGCCCAGAGGGAGGTCGCCGCTACCTGCTCGCCGCCGTGTTCCACCGTGAGGGTCTTGAGCGCGTGGGTGGCCATGACCGCCTGGCGGGTCTCCATGTCGGACTTCATTCGCAGGCCCATGCGGCCCATGTACATCATCGCGCGGAAGTAGCGCTGCAATGCCTCGGATTGGGTGTAATGGCCTCGGGGGACGTACTGGGAGTAGTCTTCGCAGAAGCAGTCGAAGTCCTTGCACACGAGCTGGGACGCTCCATCGCACGCGTCGCAGTGATCAGGGCAGTCCTGGTTGAAGATCGGGCTCGGACTGAGGCCAGCAGTGGCCTCGATCAGGGCCAATTCCTCCTCCACCAGGGCTTTGACGTCCGCGTCCACGGGGAAGGATGGCACCACCAGGCGGGCAGCGACGGAGAAGAAGGCCTTGTTCCGTCGGGCGCCTTCCGCGAGGTCACCGTCGAGTTGATCCTGGAGTTTAGCGGAGGCCACGGCCATCCCGGGCAGGAGACCCTCCATGATCGTGGTGAACTCCTTCACCTCCGCGAACTTGAGGAGCTGGTCGTAGAAGAGGTGGTAGAGGTGCAGCAGGGAGTCTGAGGACACGAAGACAGGTGGGTTCCCATCGTAGAAGTTCTCCGAGATCTCCTGATACGCGTCGCTGAACCGGTCGAACTGCTTCGTCGAGACCACGGCCAGTACTCCGTTGGTCGAGAGGCGGGCGAGCTGCCCCTCGTCGAGGGTGCCGACGATTTTCTCCTGGATCTCGTCCAGTTGTTGCACCGTCCCCAGGTCCACCGGCAGGGTGTAGCTCTCGCCCGTGGGCGCCACGGCCAGGGGTGCCTCGATCTGCTCAGAGAGGGGTTGGTCTGGGTCAGGGATCTCGCCCTGCGCGTACGCGCCGCCCTCAGGGGTATCCACGACGATGTCGGGGATCTCGGGGCCGGGCTCGGTGTTCGGGGCGGCCTTGTCCGGAGAGCACGCGGACAGCACCAGAAAAAGAACAGCGAGCCAGCTCATTAGATGGTGGGATTTCATGAAAAACCTCCTGTTTGGTTCGGGTCCAAGCAATTATACAGCAGGATCCGTGCCAGATGCCAATCCTACGGGGATACGGGTGATCCACCGCGTCCGCGGATCGGCCATGATGAAGAAGATGACAATTTCGGGACATGGTGTGCACAGGATGCACAGGGGCTTGCTGTTTGAGATGAACGGCTGTGGACTGCGGGCTATGGGCAACACCCCGAGGCAGCTATAGGGACTGATCGGGACTGTAAAGCGGTTTCGATCAGTCCCGCGAATGCCATGTCTCCGCACGGTCGGCGAGCTCCCGGTTCAGTTGTCTTCAGGTCACTGCTCGCAAGCCCCGTCGAGTCCCATGGCGCAGAAAAAGAGCAGGTCCGGGCAGAAGGT
>CAYOTU010000385.1:0-3978 GCA_964406905.1 uncultured Myxococcales bacterium
GAAGTTGAGCGGGATCATGGAGAACTGGAGCGTCGCGCCGCCGCCCATGAAGAGGACCTTGTAGTTGTCCGGTAGCCCGAGCAGCTCCTTGAAGAGGCCCATGGCCTCGTAGTGGACCTGGTCGTAGGCCTTGCCGCGGTGGCTGGACTCGACCAGGGACATCCCGGTGTTTTTGTAATCCACGAACTCATCCCGGGCCTGCTCAAGGACCGGGAGCGGGAGGGTGGCGGGTCCGGCGGCGAAGTTGAAGATACGGCTCATGTTCTTACCCCCTGTTCAGGAATTCTTTGACGATGGAGAGCGCCTCAGCGCCCACGCGCAGCAGGTTCTCTTTGGAGCTGGCGCCCAGATGCGGAATCATCAGCACGTTGGGGGCCTTCAGGATCGGGTAGTCCTCGACCGGCGGATCCTTGGGCCATACGTCCGTGGCGTAGGTAGCCACCTTGCCGCTTTCGAGGGCCTTCACCATCGCGTCAGCGTCCACGACCACGCCGCGGCCCGTGTTCACGACGACGACCCCGTCCTTCATCATGGAGATCGCATCAGCGTTCACCAGGCCCGTGGTCTCAGGAGTCTTGGGCAGGTGGATCGACACGTAGTCAGCGCCTTCCAGGGCCTCGGCCAGGGTCGGCTTCACGTCCGCAAATTCCGCAGGCTTGCCGGATTTTCGGTAGGCCTTGACGGTCATACCGAAGGCTTGGCAGCGCTTCGCAAACTCCATGGCGATGTTGCCCGCGCCCAGGAGGCAGACGGTTTTGCCGTACAGCTCGGTGCGCTTTACCTCCTTCTTGAGCCATTTCCCCTCGACCATGCCGTTGTGCACGGCTACGATGTGGTTGGGCACGGCTATCATCATTGCAAAGGCAAGCTCCGCCACCCCGATGCCTGAGGCCTTCGGCGTGTTGCGTACCTTGATGCCCTTCGACGCCGCGTACGGGGAGTCGATGTTGTCGATGCCCACGCCGCCCCGAATGATGAGCTTCAGCTTGGGCGCGCCGTCGATGTATTCCTTCGTGGCCTTGGTCTTGGACCGGATCAGGACGACATCCGCCTCGGGCAGGCGGGATTTGTCGTCGGTCACTTCGCCGAGCTGTGCGAGCTTCTCGGGCAGGCCGGCGTCGAAAGCATCGGAAATCAGGATAAGCATGATAGACCTCCTCGTTATTGATCTTCCAATCAGTCTTCCAGGCTGCGGACCACGACACCGCTCCGCAACTTTGGTTCGAACCAAGTTGACTTGGGGGGCATGACCTCCCCCGCGTCCGCGATGGCGATGAGTTGCCCTACCCCGGTGGGGTACATGGCGAAACCGATCTCCATGTCTTCAGCGCAGCGGCGTTCCAGCTCCTTGGTGCCGCGTATCCCGCCTACGAAATCGATGCGTTTGTCCGTGCGGGGGTCTTTGATGCCGAGGACCGGCGCGAGCAGGTTGTCCTGCAGGATCGCCACGTCCAGGGACTTGACAGGGTCGCCGGCCTGGAAGGTCCCTGGCTTGGCTGTGAGCCTGTACCAGGTCCCGTCCAGGAACATACCGAACTGCTTGGACGTCGGGGGCTCCGCAGAGTCAGCAGGGGCCACGTCGAAGCGCTCGGAGATCGCGTCGAGGAGGGCCTCCTTTGTTAGCCCGTTCAGGTCCTTGACGACGCGGTTGTAGGCCATGATACGGAGTTGGTTGTCGGGGAAGACCACAGCGAGGAAGTGGTTATATAGCTCGTTTCCCGTATGCCCCGGATTTTTTGCCCGCAGGTTGTTGCGTACCCGAAAAGCGGACGCGGAGCGGTGGTGGCCGTCCGCGACGTAGAGGGCCTCTACGGCCTCAAACGCACCCCGAAGCTGCGCCACCATGTCTGGCTCGGCCACCACCCAGATCGTGTGGCCGATGCCGTCGTCAGCGGTGAAGTCGTAAACGGGCGCTGCCTCGCAGATCTCCTTCACGAGCGCGTCGACCTCGGCCCGGGCCCGGTAGGTCAGGAGTACGGGGCCCGCGTTGGCCATGAGGGTCTCAACGTGGCGAGCCCGGTCGTCCTCCTTCTCCCGTCGGGTGAACTCGTGCTTCTTGATCAGGCCGTCCTCGTACTCCTGGACGCTGGTGCCGCAGATCAGGCCCCGCTGGACGTGATCGCCCATGCGGAGCTGGTAGATGTAGAACGCGTCAGCGTCCTCGTGGATCAGGATCCCGTCCCGGATCAACCGTTGGAGGTTTTCAGCGCTCCGCTGGTAGACAGCGTCTCCGTAGAGATCCGCGCCGGGCTCGAAGTCGATTTCGGCCTTGACGACCCGCAGGAAAGAGAGCGGGTTGTCCTGCGCCATGCCGCGGGCCTCTTCAGAGTTCATGACGTCATAGGGCGGGCTTGCGACGTCACGGACGTGGTCGGTATGGGGACGAAAACCTTGGAACGGGCGGATATCGGACATGGGCAACTCCTGGATATCTCGAAGGGTCCGGACACAAGCTATTGGCATAGGTGAAACGGGAATTCAAGCGGTATCGCGTGTGCGGAAAAATACCTCCTCGAAGGAGTGGTCGGGATTCGGTCAGAACGTAAAGTTAATGGTCAGTTCGGGGTAGTAGTCAAGGCATTCGCTCGTGCATCCCGTGAGCGCGTACTCCATGACCAGACCGCCGCCCAACATGAATCGATTATCGATGGAGATCAGCAGCCCGACGCGGCCACCGAGGTGATCCTGGTCGTCCCAGGGTTTCTCGATGAAGGTGTGGCGGTAGAAGACGCCTAAATAGGGGACTACGGGGTAGAGATAGGGCAGGAGATAGCGCACTGACGGGGCCAGGCTGCCTTGGAGGACTTTGCTGCCGAGGAAGATGTTTCCGTCGATGCCCAACTCGAGCCCGTCGATGACATAGTACCCGAAGCCCGCGCCCAGGCCGAAGCCACCCCCGCCGAAGGTGGTACCGCCGTTCACGGAGACCCGGAATCTGCCCTGGGAGAAGGGCAACTCCCCTTCCTGGGCTGCGGCGTGATCAGGCAGCAGCAGGACCGCTACCACGAGCGCAACAACGAGGGTCCTCATGCGTTCCTCCTGGTTGAAATTCCAGCTCTATTTGAGTATGAGAGGAAAGTAAGGAGGAATCCATGAAATATTCGCGGATCCTGTTCTCTGCGGCAGTACTTATGTTGGCGTTGGTCGGCCCCCGATGTGATTCCGGCGCGCCGGACCCGTCTCCCGTCGACGCGGCTGTGGATACGGACGCTGCTGTTTCAGACACGAAGATTGATCTGACGACGGACATTCCAGCGGACGGACTACTCCCGGATATCGTCTCAGATGTTCCCACGGATACGCTGGACGTTGATCTCGACGTCGCCGACGGCGACGGCGAGGGCGACGGCGATTCGGGGGGCTGTATCGACGTCTACCCCGGGCAGGTGCTGATCACGGAGATCATGCTGAGTCCGCTCCAGGCTCCAGCGCCCGCCGGCCGCTGGATCGAGCTGTTCAACGCGGGCGGCGACATACTCAAGATGGCCGGCTGGGAGCTCTGCGACGGCGCTGACACATGTGTGGATCTCTTTCTTCCGCCGCTACAGACCTTCGTGCCCGGCGACTACCTGGTCCTGGGGTTCGATGAGAGCCTCGCTGGCAACGGCGGTGTGGAGGTCGATTTCCTGATCGATGGGATTGATCTGGATTTGGGCATTTTGACCGTGCGGGTACCCGAGACAGGGGTCAAGGTGGACACGGTGGACTGGAGCGCAGGGGGGTGGCCCGACGGGCCAGGTGCGGCCATGAACCTCGACATTGCGCATTTCCAGATGCAGCAGAACGACGATCCGACGAGCTGGTGCCCAGCGACCCAGCCGTATGGAGACGGGGACCTCGGCACCCCCGGCGCGGACAACAAGGGCTGCGACGCGCCCGAGACCTGCGGCGACGTGGTCACCGATGATGGAGAGGACTGCGACGACGGCAAGAACGGTGATCCCCTGGACGGCTGCCGGGACGACTGCACATTCACCT
>CAYOTU010000386.1:0-3965 GCA_964406905.1 uncultured Myxococcales bacterium
ATCGACCGGATGATTCCGACCAGAAGAGCGAGGGCCACCACCCACCACGGTGCGGCCGGCGCGCCGGGGCCGCAGCCTCCGTCCTTTCCCGATGTCTCTGCCGGTGCCGGTTCCGCGATCTCGTCTGTCGTTGCTCCTGTGTCATCACCGGTGGTGTCCGTCCCCGTCATGATGTCGGGTGCGGCCTCGACGATGATCGGCTCGTCCGCGGGTGGCGGCTCTGGAGGCGTGAACTCGGGCTCCTCGCCCTCCACAACCTGCACCACCTGGTTGGTGGCCAGGGGACCGAACTCCTGGATCTGACCCGAGGGCCAGCGGATCTCCACCTTGTCCAATACGTCACGGGCGCCGAGGCCGAAGTGCTGCACCAGGCTCGACTGGTTCGTGGTGCCCTTGCCGCCGCCCACCTCGCGAATCATTACCTTGTCGCCGGCCTCGGCCCGCAGCCTCGCACCAATCGCTGCCCGGTTGCTCTCGACGCCTTCCAGCCGCACGCGCAGCCAGTTGCCAGCGTCGAGGACACCGTCGTAGTCGTTGCGGAAAAGGCGGTTGGCCACGAAGTCCAGGTCTCCGTCTCCGTCCACGTCGGTCCAGGCAGCGCCCCAGCCGTTGTCCACCACCAGGCCGGACGGGTAGTTCGCAAAGCCGAAGGTCCCGTCTCCCAGGTTCATATAGAAGTGGGACTTCCGTCCGACGTAGACCGACGTGATGTGCAGGTCGAGGTCTCCGTCGTTGTCAAAGTCACCGAAGGACGGCTCCGAGTGGGTCTCCGCGTATTTGAACCCGGACTGGAAGAAGGTGTTCTCAAAGGTCCAGCCAGCGTGCGCACCCTGGTTTGTCAGCATCATCGACTTGTCCGAGAACTCGATGAAGCGCGGGTGGGCCAGGTTCGCGTTGAAGAGATCCAGGTCCCCGTCATTGTCCACGTCGCCCCACTCGGAGCCGATGGTATGGCCGTAGGAGTTGCTGATCGGGACGCCCTGTACGCCCAGGGCCTCGGCCTGCTCCAGGAAGGTCCCGTCTCCCTGGTTGACGTAGAGGAAGTTCGGGTGGAGGCGGTAGTTGGACACGAAGAGGTCCTGGTCACCGTCGTCGTCAAAGTCCCCCCAGTTTACCCCGCGTCCAGCGCGCAGGTACGGGGCAGCGACCCCCGCGGCCGCGGTGACCTCGGTGAAGGTGCCGTCGCCGTTGTTGCGCCAGAGCGCGTCGGGCGTGCCCACGCTGAGCTGACATAAGGCCCAGGAGGTGGGCGTCTCGTAGTTGGCCAGGTAGATGTCCACAAAGCCGTCGTTGTCAAAGTCTGCCCAAGCAGCGCCCTCGGTGGGCCAGTAGTCGTAGGGGCCCCCCGCCTGCTCCGAGACCTCGGAGAAGGTGCCGTCGCCTTCATTATGATAGAGGCGGTCGTGGGGCAGGGTCTCGGTGCCAGGCAGGACGCAGCGCTTCAAGGTCGGGTGGCAGATGTGGTCCGAGATCTCGGCACAGTCGCCGATGCCGGGGACCGAGGCAGCTGCGCGATAGCAGTCATCGTCTGTGTCGCAGGGGGGCTTGAACGCGCCGCTCATCGCGAAAAAGTCCAGGTGCCCGTCGTTGTCATAGTCGGCCCAGAGGCCGCCGTTGGTGGACATGCCACCGACGCCCGCGGCCTCGGACACGTCGGTGAAGTTCCAGTCACCGTCATTGCGCAGGAGCTTCCCGCCGCTTACCAACAGGTCGTCGTCACCGTCGTTGTCATAGTCCCCCCACGCGAAGCGGGAGCCAAGGTTCACCCCTGTTTCGTCGGTCACGTCGGTGAACCAGGTCGTCGTAATCTGGTCGAAGTATTCCACGTCCGCCTCGACCATGTAGTCCCCGGGGACGCCGTACCAGGTGTTGTCAGCGAACAGGGTCGAGCGGACGCTCCCGTCCTGGTCGTCCACGGCCAGCCAGGGGGCATCCGTCAGGTGGAGGAGGCAGACGTGGATGTCATTGGGCGGCTTTATCTCAAAGGGCGGGTCCAGGGGGATCTCGGTCCACTCCCCCTCGGGACCTGTCGTGATCTGGACCGGCGGCATCAAATCGTCCGCTGTATCGGGCTGATGGCCCCCGTTGTCGGGGTGCACCTGGACCTCCACGGGCCCCGGTTCGCCCAGGAATGCCATGCGCAGCATCAGGAACCGCGCTGGATGGTCCGGTGTGATCCGGTAGCACTCCAGGTCCCCGGCAGCAACCATCTGGAGGTACCCGGCCAAACCATCCGAGTGCCAGGACAGGGTGGTCTCCTCGGCTGCAATCGGGGCCACGGTCAGGCAGGAGATGATCAGGATGGACACGGCAATACGGTGCATGGGGGGACTCCTTGTCTGTGTTCCGAGGTCATTATAGGTCAATGCGCGCAGGGGAGGAACCGACATGAAGCGCCCATTTTCGATTGCTCCTTGACACCGCGGCAGATCTGGTCAGATTTGAGGACTGGAGTTCACTTCTAACGCAAGGAGCATCCCCCGTGAAACAGACGCCGACGGCCATCAGGGAGATTGTGGAGAAGGAAGGGATCAACGTAATCCGTCTCCTCTTCACCGACGTGCTTGGCAACCTGAAGGGGCTCAACATCGACGTGAGCCAGCTTGATCGTGCGATGGAGCAGGGGATCCAGTTCGACGGCTCATCGGTGGAGGGCTTTGTCCGTATCGAGGAGTCGGACCTCATGGCGATGCCTGATCTGGACACCTTCCGAATCTTCCCCCTCCATGACGGCGGGGTGCGGTCCGCGTTCTTCATCTGTGACGTGCTCTATCCGGACCTCCGTCCCCTGGAGACCGACCCGCGCTATGTCCTGCGTCGGAATCTTCAGGATGCGAAGGACATGGGCTTTGACCGCTTCTATGTGGGACCGGAGCTGGAGTTTTTCTACTTCCCGGACTCGAAGACCCCGGTGCCGCCCGACGCGGGGGGCTACTTCGACGTCCTTCCGCTGGACAAGTCCGCCACGGTACGATCCCGCACCCTGGCTACCCTCCGGGAGATGGGGATGCGTATGGAGGCCGCGCACCACGAGGTGGCCGCGGGTCAGCACGAGATCGACTTCCGCTACGAGGAGGCTCTCCTCATGGCGGATCAGATCGTCATCGCCAAGGTACTTATTAAGGAAATCGCCCGCGAGGAGGGCCTCTACGCGACCTTCATGCCGAAGCCTTTGAATGGGGTCAACGGCTCGGGGATGCACGTACACCAGTCCCTTTTCAAGGGCGAGGTCAACGCGTTCTACTCGGACGACGGGGAGTACAACCTTTCGGACGTGGGCCGCAGCTACATCGCGGGGATCCTG
Organism: uncultured Myxococcales bacterium; assembly: GCA_964406905.1. Lineage (GTDB taxonomy): Bacteria > Myxococcota_A > UBA9042 > CAIXZC01 > CAIXZC01 > CAZNWW01. The sequence continues at coordinate 3,305 of CAYOTU010000386.1, forward strand.
GCCTATGCGAAGGAGTTCACCGCGGTGACCAACCAGTGCGTCAATTCGTACAAACGCCTGGTCCCAGGCTACGAGGCCCCGGTCTACACGGTCTGGGGCCGCCGGAACCGCTCAGCGCTGGTGCGGGTCCCAGCGTTCCGCCCAGGCCAGTCGAATTCGTGCCGGGTCGAGTACCGTGCCCCCGACGCAGCGGCCAACCCCTACCTGGCCTTCGCGGTGATGCTCGCCTCGGGGCTCGAGGGAGTCAAGCAGGGCTACACAGCGGGGCCCCCCAACGAGGACGACGTCTACTCCATGTCCGATGCAGAGCGTAAGGATCGGAAGATCGACTCCCTCCCGGGCGATCTCTACAGCGCCACCCTCAAGTGTAGGAAGTCCGAGGTCGTGAAATGCGCGCTGGGTCCGGTCCTCTTTGAAAAGTTCATAGCGAACAAGCTCGCGGAGTGGGAGCGTTACCGCTCACGTGTGACTGATTACGAGATCGAAACCTACCTGCCGGTTCTGTAGATCGGTAGACGTACCAACTTAGGCCTTCCCGCCAAGTGTGGCCAGACGATGGATTGCTCGTCGCAAGCTGTCGCTGTTCTCTTGCGCTGCCATGGGATCCCACTGGTGCCGGACGAAGTCCACCATCTCAAAATTATACCCAAAACCCTAACTA
>CAYOTU010000387.1:0-3960 GCA_964406905.1 uncultured Myxococcales bacterium
GCGAGGCGCCTCGACACCCGAGAAACTGGGAAGTTATTCCTGCGCCGACCCTAAGCGTCTGACCATAAATAAACAGTGCATTCAGTCGCCGCTGCATCCGCTCTCGCGGCGTTGAGCAACCTTGAAATACTGGTAGTATGACTGCGATTGCTCGCCTTCCGAGAGCGGCGCATCAGCGCCCTCTGTGCGATCTGTTTATTTGTGGTCAGACGCTAAGCATCGCCCATACCCGATCCCAGCCGGGAGCCTGCGACCGTGGACGGGAAGGCGCGGGCGAACCTCCGCAAGCAGTGCTGGCGCTCAGACCTGTCACGTCCACGGTCGCAGGCTCCCGGCTGGGATCGACAGGCCATTGCGCTGTCATTTTCTCGCTAACCGAAAACGCATGCAGCATCAAGGGAAGACATGTGGAACTTCGGGAGTTCGAGGGGTTCAGGAACTGGCTGACTTTGGAGGCAGAGCATGAGAATTTCGTGGATTGCTGTACTGTTGGCGCTGGCGATTGGACTCGGCTTCGCTGAGGAGGCCAAGGGCCAAAAGAAGATCGACCCTGCGACGCACAAGCTGGGCATCCAGCCCCTGGGGGTCTTTCGGGACGTGGACGCGCGGATCATCAAGATGGCGCTGCGGGATTTCTATGGCTTCGAGGTCCGGATCCTCGATCCCATCGCCATGCCGAAGGTCGCCTACACCAAGGCCCGCAAGCGGCACCGCGCTGACACCCTCCTGGTGGTCCTGAACAGGCTGCGGCTGGAACCTGAGCGGCTCTCCGATGTCATAGTGGGCCTTACCCGCCAGGACATCTCCACCACCAAAGGACGCCACAAGGACTGGGGGATCTTTGGCTTGGGCCAGATTTGGGGCACCGCTTGCGTGGTGTCGAGCCACCGCCTGATCCGCAAGCTCGGCAAGAAGGACTTCCAGAAGGGACTGCGCCGGGTGGTGAAAGTCGCTATCCATGAAGTCGGCCACGTCCTCGGCCTGCCCCACTGCGAAACCCCCGGGTGCGTGATGAACGACGCTGAGGGGACCGTCAAGACCGTGGACCGGGAGACCGGTCACCTCTGCGAGAAATGCCAAGCCGTATTGAAGAGCCGCTTCGACTACCCCGACGATCACGGCTTTGACACGCGCTGGGATCTCTGGCTAAACAAGGCTGGCAGGTAGCCTCCAGCCGATCCCAGCCGGGAGCCTGCGACCGTGGCCCCCCCTGTCACTACAGCGCGAACGAGTAGAACCGCTTGATAAAGCCGGGGTTCTTCTCAGCGAAGAGCAATCCTGTTGACGGGGAGGCCAGCAAAACCAGGGAGTCCGTGCAGATATTGCACATTCCGTGAAGATTGATCCGCTACGCCCAACCTTGATTTCACGTTCCGTCGTCAACATGATTGTTCCAGGCAAGCAAACGAGGCGTGAACTGTCCATGGTTGGCCATCCCCAAAACCCGGCACGGAACGAGCAGCTTCAGCGGCTCATCCACGCCTGTGCCCTTTGCGGCAACCGCTGCGGCGTCGACCGTTCCGACACTGAGGCCGCAGGCGCGTGTGGGGCCGGGGAGCGGGCTGAGGTCTCCTTCCATGGACCCCACCACGGGGAGGAACCCCCGATCAGCGGGATCCGCGGCTGCGGCAACATCTTCTTCAGGTGCTGCAACCTGTCCTGCGTGTTCTGCCAGAACTGGCAGATCAGCCAGGTTCGAGAGGTCACGGCCCAGGCCCTGGGTCCCGTGGAGTTGGCGGATATGATGCTGCGGCTCCAGGACGAGGGGGTCCACACCGTCGGCCTCGTCTCGCCCACCCCCCACCTCCCGACCCTGGTCCCCGCGCTGGAGAGCGCTCGTGTCCGAGGACTCCGAATTCCAGTGGTCTACAACACCAGCGCCTTCGAAACCCTGGAAGCCCTCCAGGTCCTTGATGGCCTCGTGGACGTCTACCTCCCGGACTTGAAGTACGGCACTGAGAAAGCCGCCCGGATCTACAGCGGGATTTCAGGCTATGTGGAGACCAGCCATGCTGCGATCCGAGAAATGCACCGCCAGGTCGGCCACCTCCGGCTGGACAACGACGGCATCGTGGAAGGGGGACTCCTGGTGCGCCACCTGGTCCTCCCGGGGGACCGGGCCGACACCACGATGGTCCTGGACTGGCTGGCCCGGACCTTCGGGCCGGACCTTTACCTCTCCCTCATGTCTCAGTACCACCCCTCCTACCTGGTGACGCAGGGCTTCTTCCCTGAACTGGATCACCCCCTGGCCCTGGGCGAATACCAGTTCGCCCTGGACTTCGCAGCGGGCCTGGGTCTCGGACACGTGTACATCCAGGAGGAGGAGAGCCGCTCCACTGGCAACCCGGACTTCCGCAAGAGTGATCCGTTCGATTGGTGTGATACGACTTGATCCACGGTCGCAGGCTCCCGGCTGGGATCGGAATCCACGGTCGCAGGCTCCCGGCTGGGATCGGTCTGGAGGAGTGACTTGACGAATCAGCGTTTCACTCCCATCCTGTTGCCGTAACTCACGACTGGTTGTATTGATACAATGGTTGAAACGAGCTCCACGATAGACTACCAACTCCCCGGAGACCTCCGGTTCCTCTTTTATCGCCTCGCGAACAAGGGCCTCACAGCGTTCCTGGTCGGCCCAGCAGTGCGGGATCTCTTGGCGGACAAGACCCTCAAGCGGACCAGCCGTATCGATCTCGCGGTCACCGGCGGGCGCCTCCAGGACATGGAGGAGGCCCTCAACCACGCAGCGGGGGACCACCTCTTCGTGACGCCGCTCCAGCGAATCCGCTGGGGCCTTGCCTTCGAGCTGCGGGACAACGCCGGAGAGACGGTGCGCCGGATCCATGCCACCCTCCTGGAGCACCTTGAAGACCTGGAGGAATTCCTGGCAGGGCGGGAGGTCACCATCAACGCGATGGCCCTTGATGTACGCGGGACCCTCTTCGATCCCTTCGGCGGCGCTGTGGATCTGGCGGCCCGTCTACTTCGCCCAGTGGGCCCGGTCAAGACCGTCTTCCGGGAGCGCCCCATGGCGATTCTGAAGATGGCCAAGAACGCGGCCTTCCACCGCATGGAGCCGTCCAGCGAGGTGGTCGCAGCGGCCAGACGTGACACAGAGCGCCTCCTGGACGTACCCGTCACCGCATGGCGATCCGAGTTCGAACGCATGCTCCTCAACCGGAGCCCGGACCTGGGCCTCGACTTCCTCGAGCGCTGCGGAGCGCTGCGCTTCCTGCTGCCGGAGCTGCATCTCCTGAAGGGCTTCGAGAAGACCTGTAAGGTCCACCACAAGGACATCTTTGCCCACACTCTGGCAGTGGTGCTCCAGGCGAAGCCGGTCCCCGCTGTGCGCTGGGCTGCGCTCCTCCACGACCTGGGCAAATACTGGACCCGCTCGGTGTCCCGTGACGGGCAGGTACACTTCTTCCGTCACGAAGACGTCAGTGCGCTCCTGGCACGGGGAATCCTGGCCCGCTTCAGCGTCGAGCCTAAGCTGGCCGAGCGCGTAGAATTTCTGGTGCGGAACCACAGCCGTATCACCCTCTACTCCGACGAGTGGACCGAGAGCGCTGTGCGCCGGCTGATCAAGGACGTGGATCCACATGTACCGGACCTCCTGGCCCTGGCCCGAGCTGACATCACCTCACGCCGCGAGGCCAAGGTCGAGGAGATCAAGCGACTGTCAAAGGAGCTGGAGGAGCGCATAGAGGACGTGCGCCTGAAGGACTCATACGTCCCCCCGCTGATGAAGGGCTTCGGCCAGGAGATCATCAGCCACTTCGGGCTTGAGCCGGGGCCCATGATCGGGCAGCTCAAGCGTCGCATCGAGGAGGCCATCGACGCGGGCCATCTGGAGCGAAATCAGCCGTCAGAGGTCTACCTCGAATTCATCGCTGAAGAGATCCGAAAGCCCTGACAGCGTTTCGTCTGAAACCAATCCGTGCGGCTCGGGATAGA
>CAYOTU010000388.1:0-3945 GCA_964406905.1 uncultured Myxococcales bacterium
ATTGAGGAACAACGGGGGGTGGGCCGCGTGGCCCGCCTCTTCGACTTCAGCCACGCCACCCTGGAGGGCGTCTCCCTCCTGGACTCAGACGGCTCCTCGGAGGACCTGGCCGGATCCCCCGTATTCTCCGCACCCGAGCTGGGAAACCTGGGAGAAATCCCGGATCGTACCGCAGACACGTTCTCCCTGGGCGCGCTCCTCTACCTCTCCTGCACGGGTCGTCCACCGGTACGTCTCCCCGGCTCCTCGGACTGGGCCGCATGGCGCTCCTGGATCCAAGACAGCCGTCCGGTCCCCGAGGTCCCCTTCAAGGTGGCCCCACGGGCCCCGGCAGCCCTGGACCGCGTCGTCAGCCGGGCCCTGTCCATCTCCCCCGGAGATCGCTACCAGGACGCGTCGGAGCTGAGCGCTGATCTACGACGCATCCTCGGCGTCAAATGCGATCAGAACAAGGATATGGGTGGGTTCTCGTTGGGCTCATTCCTGGGCAAGCTAATCAAGTAGTTCCACGGGATCGAGGAGGCGGAAGCTGGCTTCTCGCTACGAAGCGAATTTCTGGACGGAGACGAGATAGGCCCCTACCCCTCACCGATCGAGAGCTTCTCCACGAGGCTTCGGTACGCGTTCAGCATCCCGGTTTCGTTGCGCAGGGAGAGACGGATCTCGAAAATCCCTCTCTCCTCGGAATCCGGGGCGGGGCGCACACGGGTGATGTCCCCGTTGAGGGTCACTTCGCCCTTCTTCCCCTCTTCGCTGGGGATGATCAGGACCACACTGCGGTACAACTCCGGCAAGCCGCTCTCGACCTCGCACTTGACGCCCGCGCAGTAGAGCCGCGTAGCGCGGGCTCGCCTTCTCTTCCCGTCGATCATGAACTCAACGTCCAGGCCCTCGATGTTCGCTACCCTGACCCGAACCGGTATAGGCGGGATCACGTCGCCGCCCTTCTCAGCCTTCTTGCCGAAGGAGGGAATCAGGGCCTTGAGAAGAGAGGGCTTCGTGCCGGGAGCGTAGGTGCGCTTCTCCTTTGTTGATTTCTTCTTCTTTTCTTTCTTCTTCTTCTTCGGGGGCGACGAAGCGGGCTCGTTGTCCGGCGCAGCGGAAGGCGGCGGCGGGGCCGCCCGCTTCGCCACAACCGTTGAGGCCTCGACCGGATCCAGCGCTGCTGCGGGCTCTGTCGCAGCGGGCTTCGTCTCAGCAGGCTTCGGCGCTGCAGGCTGGGTCGCTGCGGGACCCGGCCCGGTGCTCTCCGGCGAAAAGAGGTACTCCCCGGTGCCGAAGCCTTCAAGGAGGCGATCGGCCTCATCGAGGTCGTCGATGCTATCGAAGAGGCTGCTCTGGAGTGCGCGCAGACGCTCGGTACCCTCGCGATGGACAGACTGGAAGTCAAAGACAAGGGACTTCTTCCCGGAGGAGTCCTTTACGACCCTTATCGCACCGTGTTCGATGCCGATGACGCGTTCCAGAAAGCCGCGAAGAGCCGCAGGGTCGCGGGCGAGGGCCGCGGAAAACTCGACCCCGAGGAGGACGTTGTCAAAATCCGAATCGCGGATCACCCGCATGATACGCGCCCGAAGGAAGGTGTTCGCCTCCGGCTCGGGGCTCCAGATGAGCTCAAACAACACCTCGGAGCCCCGGTCCAGATTCGGCGGAACCACGGGACAGGCGACAAGCATGCCCGTCTTGCTGATGTCCACCGTCTCGGCCTGGAATCGCTGTGACTCATAGATCAGAAAAAGGCGGTGTTGCTCCAGGCTTCGCGGGAAACGGCGCTGCTCCTGCGCCATGTCCACCGACGCTCCCGTGTCCCTGCTACCCTCCGACATTGTACCCCGCCTTCCCGAGTTCGAGGCTGGAGAGAAGATCCAGCTTCCACTCGCCGTCCTCCTTGACAAAATCCATCACCGACTCGCCCCCGGTTGTGCGCACCAGCAGCCGGGTGCGCACGTCCCGTGCATTGATCGCTTTGATCTCGATCAGGTCCCGGCCTGCGACGAAACCGCCGAAGACCAGGCAGTGATGGACCGGGAGGTCCTTACCCAGCCCCTCCGCGACGGCGGCACAGCGCACGGCGATTCGCTCCTGCGAGGCCTCCGAGAGCATGCCGTAGAGATCCGCCTGCACCAGATCCCACCCCTTCTGGTCCGCGTACTTGAGGAGCTGAAACAGCTCCATGGCGCGCTGATCAGGCGTCGGCTCACCGGAGCACCCCCCTACGAACACGATGCTCAGAACCAGAACAACTGCGAAACGATGCATCATCACTCCCCGCCTAGGCTGGCCGGTTGATAATAGGACCTCAACGTCGGGGGTGTCAACGAGGGCAGAATCAAATCGGATAGGTTTTCGCTATGGAAGCGCCTATCCGCCTTGACAAAACAACGCCTCATCTTCGAACATCGACGCACCATGTGGCGAACCATAATCAACTTCTTTAGGACGGGACCAGACAGGCAGCGGATCCAGGATCCGGAGCTGACTCGAAAGCTGTTCGAACACAAACGCTGGAGTGTCTTCCTCTCCGTGACGTTCGGATACGGTTTTTTCTATGTCGCTCGCATCAACTTCTCGGTGGTTAAGAAGCCGATGCTGGACGAGAATGTCCTCACCACGACTGAGATGGGCGTCATCGGCAGCGCGATGCTCATCATGTACGCGGTGGGTAAGCTGACAAACGGATTCCTCTCCGACCGGGCAAACATCCGCCGCTTCATGTCCACTGCGCTGCTCTTCTCAGCCATCGTGAACCTCGCCCTCGGCTTCTTCTCCGTGTTTATCGCCTTTCTGCTGCTATGGGGGCTCAACGGCTGGTTCCAATCAATCGGCTCCGCGCCCAGCGTCGTATCCCTCTCCCAGTGGTTTTCCCGCCGGGAGATCGGGACCCGGTATGGTGTTTGGAGCGCAAGCCATGGAATCGGCACAGCTTTCACCTTCCTGGCGACAGCGTCACTGGTCTCTTTCATGGCGGACTGGCGTTGGGGATTCTGGGGACCGGGCATCATCTGCCTGGTCGTCGCCCTCATCCTGTACCGCACCATGGCTGACCGTCCCGAGACGTATGGTCTCCCCTCCGCGGCAGAGTACAAGGACGACTTCCCGGCAAAAGGGCTGCAGAAGAAAAAAGTCGACAAGGTCCAACTCGAGGTGGTCAAGAACCCGGCCATCTGGGTGCTCGGAGTGGCCAGCGCGCTGATGTACGTGGGGAGATATGGTATCAACAACTGGGGAGTCCTCTACCTCCAGGAAGTAAAGGGCTACTCCCTCGTTGATGCCGGCTCGGTGCTCTCTGCCTACACTGTTGCTACCGTCGCTGGCGCTGTCGCATCAGGTTTTATTTCCGATAGGTTGTTCAAGTCTGACCGCAACCTCCCCGCGTTGCTTTTCGGGATTGTTGACGTGGCGGCGCTGACCTGCCTCTACCTGCTCCCAGCGGGAAACCCATGGTTGGACTCCGCTTGTCTGTTTTTTTTCGGGTTCGGCCTCGGCGTCCTCCTTGCATACCTGGGTGGCCTGATGGCCGTGGACCTCTCGTCGAAACAGGCGGCCGGAGCCGCTATGGGCATGATCGGATGCTTCTCCTACATCGGAGCGGGAGTTCAGGATGTCATCAGCGGTGCGCTGCTCGATGCGGGAAAGACCGTAGTCAATGGCAAGGATGTCTACTCCTTCGATGCGGCGTTCTACTTCTGGATAGGCACCGCAGCCCTGTCAGTCCTTCTGTCCCTCACTGTCTGGAAGGCCAAGCGCACCGAGTGAAGGAAACGTGTTGCTTGGGCTCATCTTCTGCGCCATCCTGACCCCACTCTTTTCATCTTTTCATGATCACGCCGGACTATCCGGTGCCCTGAGTCGTCATCTGCAGTGCTGGCGAAAATTCCTGATGCTACTACAGCCTGATGGGCCCGAACCCCAAATCATCGAAGGTAAAGTTCTGGTCGCTCTCCG
>CAYOTU010000389.1:0-3930 GCA_964406905.1 uncultured Myxococcales bacterium
TTCTTCGAGGGTCTTGAGGAGCGCGTTGAACGCTGCCTTAGTGAGCATGTGTACCTCGTCGATGATGACGACACGGAAGCGTTCCCGCGCGGTGCTGTAGCGGACTGTCTCTCTGAGTTCCCGGATGTCGTCGATGCCACGGTTCGACGCGGCGTCGATTTCCAGGACATCCATGTCCGTGCCCCGGGTGATCTCTTTACACGCAGTGCATTCGTTGCAGGGGGTGACCGTGGGGCCCTTCTCGCAGTTGAGGGACTTGGCGAGGATCCGGGCAGCGGTGGTTTTGCCCACGCCTCGGATCCCGGTGAAGAGGTACGCGTGGTGGACCCGGTCCGTCTCTATAGCGTTTTTCAGGGTCTTGGTGACGTGTTCCTGACCGATGATGTCATCGAAGACCTGGGGACGGTATTTCCGGGCGAGGGCCAGATACGCCATGGTCTTGCCTGCTGGATCGACGGGTCAAAAAAGGTGGCCGGAGCCCCACACACGGGCGGAACGGGTTCGCTGCTTCCTTCCAGACCTGACGAATTGTCCGGTCCATCCATCGCAGGACCCCGACCAAAAACACTGCCAAACGCAAGCGTCCAGCAGCGACAGCGGAGAGAGAGGGATTCGAACCCTCGGTACCTGACGGTACACACGAGTTCCAATCGTGCCCCTTCGGCCTCTCGGGCATCTCTCCGAAGGTCAAACGATGTTAGCCAGACCTGGATGTGGTGTCAACCTTGGGTTGAACGAATTCAATCCATACAGGCAGGCGGGACGCAGGGCGAAGAGAGGACAGCGGTTGTCATGCTCTGCACGATGGAGAAAACCTGATCAGTGACGATATCCGTCAAGTCGGAGAGCCCGACCACGTTTTCGACGAGGTCCTGGGCCTCAGCGATGGGCTCAGCCCCGTTTTGAAGCACGATCTCGGCCTCACCGCTGCCGCTTACCTTGTTCCGGAGCTCCGGCTCCGATGCGAAAATGACCTGCTCCGTGGAGGCCGCGTCGATGATGATCCCTGCGCGTCCGGAGTTCGAGATCGAGTTGGCCTCGAGAAGCACCCCGGCCGTATCGGTCACCTGTGAAATGACGATTCCGTCTGCCATGTCCACGTAGGAGTCCGTATCGAATTGGTAGAAGGTCTCCTCCCAGGTGTCGTTCACCGTGTTGTTGATGATCTGCGCACGGGAGTTTGTGGTCACAGCGATCCCTACCAGCGCGGCTGCATCGATGGTGTTGGACGTCAGCGAGACGACATCGACGCCTCCCTGGACCCAGATTCCTCCCCAGCGCAGAGCGTTGTCGATGGAGTTGCCGTCTACGGTCGCGATGACCGGCCCGTCCAGGAGGATGCCGGCCCCCGCACAGTCGGAGATGAGGTTGTCCTCTATCGCGACCTGGGGCCAGTCCGTTGGATCGTCGCCGGCGACGTTGACGCAGTGGCCGACGCAGTCGCCGTCACAGTCCGTGGTTCCGCCGAAGCGGTTCGAGATGACGTCCGCTGTGTAGTTCACGAGGGAGATGCCGAAGCTGGCGTTGCCCTCGAAGAAGTTGTTCCGGATCACCGATGCGGCGTTGTCCGGAGCGGCAGTGTCAAAGGCCGCGCCGCCGTGGAGGTTCCCGCGAATCTTCGAGCCATAGAACGAAATCGAGGAATCGTGCACGAAGACGCCGATTGCATCGTTGTCCTCCACAAGGCAGCCGCCAGCGGCGAAGGAGCCTGCCGACTCCAGCGGTATCGCGTCGGATCCCACCATGACAGCGGAGTTGTCCATGATCGCAAGGGCGGCAGCCGCGGCCCCTGAACCGTTGTGATGTAGCCAAGCGCCGGCGATCTCTCCTGTGCTTCCGGAGTAGACGATGCCCGCTTTCGCGTTGGCGGAAACAGCGATGTCCTGGAGGGAGACGCCGGTGGACTCGGTCACCAGAATGCCGATCCCGGTCCAATCCCCGACGTGCTCGAATTCCCGCACCACGACGTTGGAGATCGTCACGTCCTCGGCCTCCGACACTACAAGGCCGACCCCGGCGGGGATCGTGAGCGCCTGCCGATCCATGCAGGCTGGGGGAGAGCAAGGAGAGGCCAGCGCATCCACGGTGCCAGAGAGCATGAGGCCCGAGACAGCGACCTGCTGGACCCCGGTGATCTCCATCGCAGCGGCGTCCCCGGACGAGGGGACGAGCGCGCAGCGATCCGCACCTGCACCGAGGAGGCTCACCCGCTTCGAGATCTCCACCGGATCGTAAGTGCCCGCGGCGACGGCCACCGTGTCCCCGGGCTGCACCGCGTCCAGCGCAGCGTTGATTGTCGCGTAGGGCTTATCGAGGCTGCCGTCGGGGTCATCGACAGGGCAGCACGCGTTGACGTGGATAGCGTCGTCCGGTCGGTCGCCCGAATATCGGTCAGCGCCGCAGAGCGGCTGGTCGCCGCACTCATAGGGCCCAGGCGCCTCTCCATCTCCGCCCCCGTCGCCGCTCTCGCAACCGAGTTCGATGATGAAGACCGGCAGGGTCAGGGCTAGGATTACCCATCTCATCCCATGTCGTGGCTTCATCTTATGTCCCTCCTTCAACGATGGATTATTTGAGGCAGCACGCACTACGGAAGTCCCTTTCGAGAGTTTATCAGCCCTTTCTTTTAGAACCAGAAAAATCTGCCGGATGGCTTTTGTGTTTGGCCCCAGCCCTGTCCAGATATTGATAGTCTCATGTCCATACGGTCTTACTTAACTAGTCTCCATCCATAAAGTCGCTTCGAAGCAAGAAGCTGGATCCGCTTCGGCAGCAAGGCGCGAGTGCCGGAGTCGCCGGAATCGTAGCCAGCGCCTACGTTGAGGACGATTTCGGTGCGATGAACGAAGCTGCCGAAGATGGAGCCGGTTTCGTAGCAGAAGGGGGTTTATGGATGGAGACTAACTAAACGCCTCGGTCGTAACCATTCACTGCGTAGCGCTCATGGTATATACTCCCCACCTCGGAGGGGAAGACATTGGATGGAATGTGTCCGAACTGCATGGCCTCGGGAGAGGTCGGTGCGGCATGCGGGGAGGCAGTTTGCACCGCGCGGCGGTATCACTTCGTGCCGGCTGAGTATATAGACGAAGGGCAGAAGGGCCTGATCCGGGATCCCTTCGTGGGGATCCGTGTGCAGGAGTTCCTGCTCGTCCGGCGCCTCGGCCAGGGTGGGTTCGGCGCGGTGTATTTGGCGCTTCAGCTCCCCGTGATGATGAAGACAGCGGTGAAGCTCCTGCGCGCGATCGGGGAGGAGGACGACGACCTCGCCATGGGGCGCCAGACCTTTGAATCCGAGGCCCGTGCCATGGGCCGACTTCACCACCCCAACATCGTTCGCCTCAACCGCTACGGGCTCGTGGGGGACACGCCCTACCTGGCCATGGAGTTCGTCCGCGGTGGCCGGGAACTCAAGGATCTGATCGCGGAGCGTCGGGAGACCGGGTTCTCTCACGCGGAGATCCTTCACCTGATCAGTCAGCTCCTCCGGGCCCTCTCCGCGGCCCACGAGGAGAACGTCGTTCACCGGGACATCAAGCCCGGGAATATGATGGTGCAGAAGGTCAAGGGGGACCCCCTCTTCATCCGGGTCCTGGACTTCGGGCTGGTGAAGTTCTTCTCGGAGAGCCCGGAGACCACCATGGCCCGGGGGACCCCGCTTTACATGGCGCCGGAGCAGCTCAAGGGGCGGAACATCGGTCCCTGGACCGACACCTACGCGACGGGGCTGATCCTGTACGAACTGCTCACCGGTGCGCATCCGTTCCTGTTCGAGCCCAGGGACCTGCTGTACTCCTACAAGCTCGATCCATCCTACAGCGTCGTACAGGAGCCAGCCGCGGCCGACCTCTCGGAGCCACTCCGCGAAGTAATTTATCGGGCCACACGGGTGGAGCCGGAGGATCGCTTCCAGTCAGCGGACGCGTTTCA
>CAYOTU010000390.1:0-3927 GCA_964406905.1 uncultured Myxococcales bacterium
GTTCGACATCAATATTGAGGGCCTCGAGGACAAAACGCCTGAGAACCTCCGGCGTTCTGTTGAGATCCTGCGCCGCACCATCGCTACCAGTCTCACGGATGAAGTTGCGGCAGACCTCCTGAAGGCGGTCGTGGGCGCGCCCTTCAGTTCGGGGAGTTTGCTCTCCTGGCTGGAGCCGGTCATGGCCATGTGTCCCGGGCTGTGCGATTCGGAGCTGGAGGGAATGGGTATCCACCAGATCAGTTGGGACGCGGTCTTGGAGACAGCGCCTGCGCTCCCGCACCCTGCGTGGTTCGCCCTGCTCCTGGTCCTGATTTTGGGTCTGGGGCTCGTGGGGATTCTTCGTTGGCGTCGAGGCGTAGGGGGAGGATGGGAGGTAGCGTGGGGCGTCATCCTGTCCCTGGGAGTCGTGGCTGCGTGGTGGTTGACCGAGGACATGTCGGAGGAGGGGCTCAGCGCTACGATCCAGAACTCCGAGGAGTTGGCTTTTTTGGTCTCCAACCACCGGGATTTCGCTGTGGCCGTGGTGTTCCTGGCCGTTGCGGTGGCAGGTGCCACCGCGGCCGCGCTGACCCGCAGCGTCGGGGTCTTCCGCGAGGGCACCCTTCGGGCGCTACCCTGGGGAGAGGTCGCAATCGTCCTATGCCTGGCCGCTGCGAGCCTCATCGTTCGGTTCGGCTTTGGCGGCCGGGAGCTGCTCACCGACGGGGGCTCCGGGTTTGAGCGTCTCCTCCGATACAACTTCGGGTACGGTGGGATCAGCGTCCTGATCTCCTGGTTCGTCCCTTCCTCCTTGGAGGGCATGGTGTGGCCCGCGATCATGGTCACGTCCGTCGTAGCCGCTATGGCGCCCCTGGCCCTCTACGGCCTCGCCCGTGAGTTGGAGCTCGGTCGGGGCGCTGCGCTGGCAGGGGCGGGGGCTCTTGTCTGTTGGCCCCTCCATGCGGCTCTCTTCACCAGTGACTTTCTCCAGGGGCCGATCCTGACCATCGGGCTCATCGGCGTTGGCTTCGTGGCCAGAGCGGTTCGCAGGGACCGGCCTGGCTGGCTCCTGGCCGGGGCCGCGGTCCTGGGCGGTTTGATCTGGATGCGCCCCGATGCGGCGGTCTGGGCCCTCCCCTTCGCTGCCGCGGCCCTGCCGCGGCTCTGGTCCTGGCGCAGTAGCGGCGCGTTCTGGCTGGCACTGGGGTGGGGTGGCCTCGCCCTGTCCTGCCGGCTCCTTTCCTTTGCGCAGTACCCCGAGATTATCCACGAGGGCGGAGGGGCCCGCGTGATACTGAACCTCGATGGCTTCATTCTGGCTGGTCACGCGGCCCTCCCGTGGTGGCTCTGGGGCGGGCTCCCCGTCGGCCTGTGGGCCATTCGGGGTCGCACAGCCTTCGTGGTGCTGGCTGTTGCGGGCGCGCTGGCCGCGAACCTCTCCCTGAAGGTCGGTGGCGCAACGCCGGATCTTCTTGAGTTCTTCCGCTACCTCGCCCCCGCGATGGGGTGGGTCGCCCTGGTGGCGGGGGTGGGGCTCGCCTGGTTGGTCGCGCTTGCACCCGAGGGATGGGGCCGGCGCAGCGCCGCGGCCGGGGTAGCGGTCGGCCTGTTGGTGATCCCCGTCATCCACGGGGGCTACCTCGCCACCTCCTACGCACCGCGGGTCTCTGACCAGGTCTTCCGGGGAGTCCTCCAGACCCTCCCGGCCGACGCGGCGGTGATCGTCCCCGGCGAGGTCCGCGGGGACGGCCTGGATCCATCGCCACGCTACCGCTACATCGCCTGGGAGGAGTTTGAGACCCGACAGGATTCCATACCGGGTAACCGGGTATTGTCCGCGACGGAGTTCATGTCATTCGTGCGTACCGAGAGCCGCATGCCCCGACTTGAGGATCTGGACCTGGCCTTCGGAGGGCAGGACTCGGGGGACCTCCGCTGGTACTTCCTCCGCACGGGGGAGTGCCTCATTTCCATGGGTTTTGATCCCGAGGCAGCCAGGGATCCGGGCACCTGCCGTGCCCTCGAAGAGGCGCTGGGTATGGAGGTGGTGGAGACCTTCCCAACTCCCTACCGCAACCATCGTCTCGTCACCCAGCCCCGGGAGCGGCGGCCGCCGAAGTACGACGACGACTTCGAGATTGTCCTCTACCGAGTCCGGTCTTTACAATCGTTACCCGGCGGCTAGACTCTGCCTCGTCCGTCCGGGGAGACTCCCCGGACGCGTGATTATTGAGGGGAGCAATGCGAACGACACCGATGGAGTATCTGAACGGTACCACGGCCATCGTGCGGGGTGCGCTGGACGCTGGCTGCGACTTCTTCGCTGGGTATCCGATAACTCCGTCCAGCGGAATCCTGGGGCAGATGATGCGGGAGCTGCCCGCGCGTGGTGGCATGGCCCTCCAGGGTGAGGACGAGATAGCGTCCTTGGGCTTCTGTATCTCCGCGGCCATGGCCGGGAAGCGGGTCCTGACCACGACGAGCGGCCCCGGGTTGAGCCTCTACTCCGAGAACCTGGGCTTGGCGATCACGGGGGAGGTGCCCCTGGTCATTGTCAACGTCCAGCGCCTTGGGCCCGCCACGGGCGGCGCGACCACCGGCGCTGAGGGAGACATCCAGTTTGTCCAGTGGGTGACCTCCGGGGGTATCCCAATGGTGGTCCTTAGTCCCATAGACGTGCCCACCTCCTACTGGCTGACCACCGAGGCCTTCCGCATCGCGGAGGAGCTTCGTATCCCCGTGATCCTGAACACATCGAAGGATCTTGTCCTCACCATGGAGAGCGTGGACACGACCCGCTTCCGAAAAGCCGAGGTGACCAGGCGTCGCGGGTTCTCAGGCGAGGGGACCTTTGTCCCGTATCGGATAGGCGCGCCGGAGGACGTGCCAGCGTTCCTGCCCGTGGGCGATTCGGAACACCAGGTCCGCTTCACGACCTCCATGCACGGCGAGGAGGGCGGCTTGTCGAAGAAGCTCCCGGTGGTGGACGCGACGTTCCGTCATCTGGCTGCGAAGGTGGACGCCAGGGCCGAGGAGTTGGCCCTCCATGACCTCCACGACGATCCGGAAGCAGACGTACTGATCGTGGCCTCGGGCCTCTCTGCGCGGGTCTCTCTGGCCGCTGTACGAGACGCAACAGCGGCAGGCCGTCATGTATCGCTCCTGGTCCTCTACACCCAGTGGCCCGTGCCCGAGGACGCTATCCGGAAGGCCGCGGCGGGGAAGAAACTGGTCATCGTGCCCGAGATGAACCTGGGCCTCTACCGCAGGGAGGTTGAGCGTGTGCTACCGGGCGTGGAGGTCGTCGGCGTGAACCGCGTGGACGGCGCGCCCATCGCGCCGGAGGCCATCCTCAAGGCAGGGGGGCTGTCATGAGCAACAACGTATATACAGCGGACACCTACATCAATCCCGAGACGAAGCCATACCCGTTCTGTCCCGGCTGCTCGCATGCCCAGGTCCTGGACCGGGTGGCGGGCGCGCTGGCCAAGGTGGGCGCGCATCCGGAGAAGACCGTTGTAGTCACGGACATCGGCTGCATAGGGATCTCCGACAGGCACTTCAAGACACATACGTTCCACGGGCTCCACGGGCGTTCGATTACCTACGCGACGGGTCTGAAGATGGCCAACCCGGAGCTGACCGTGGTGGTCCTCATGGGGGACGGAGCGCTGGGGATCGGCGGGCATCACTTCCTCAACGCGGCCCGTCGGAACGTGGATATTACCGTGGTGGTGGCCAACAACTTCAACTTCGGCATGACAGGCGGCCAGCACTCGGTGACCACCCCCAATGGTGGTATCACAGCGACCACGGCCGCGGGGAACATGGAGACCTCCATCGACGTTTGCGGTCTGGTCCAGGTGGCGGGTGGCAATTTCGCTGCCCGCTGCTTCGCGTTCGACAGCGATTTCGAGGACCTGATAGCGGAGGGGATCCGCGCAG
>CAYOTU010000391.1:0-3924 GCA_964406905.1 uncultured Myxococcales bacterium
CATCTCGCCCAAGGGGACCAGGGCCTCGATCTTCTGGCTGCCTTTGCGGAAGCGGCGCATGCTGGAGACCTTGCCACGGCGGGAGCCCAGATCACCGACGATGTCACCGATGTACTCATCAGGCGTCGCAATCTCCACCTTCATGATCGGCTCGAGGATCCGTGGATTGGCAGTGGCCGTGGCCTTCCTGAAACATCGGCGAGCCGCGGCGCGGAAGGCCATGTCCGAGGAGTCCACCGTATGTGCCGTGCCATCCACGAGGACCGCCTTGACGCCCATGATGGGGTAGCCGGCGAGGACGCCTTGCGCCATCGCATCCTCGATGCCCCGCTTGATGGAGGCGTGGAACTCCTTGGGCACTGCTCCCCCGCGGATCCGGGACTCAAAACTCAGGCCCTCGTCATCCGAGGGTTCGAATGCTATGACCACGTGAGCGAACTGGCCGTGCCCGCCGGTCTGCTTCACGTGCCTGTAGTCAACCTTCACGGCCCGGCCGAGGGCCTCCCGGTAGGCGACGGAGGGCACCCCGACGTCACAGTCCACTGAGAACTCCGTGCGCAGGCGATCCACCAGGATCTCCAGGTGCAGCTCCCCCATTCCGCCCAGCACCAGGTCCTTGGTCTCCTCGTCATGGGCCACGGTGAAGGACGGATCCTCCATGGCCAGCCGGGACACGCCCTTGGCCAGCTTCTCCTGCTCCTTCTGGGTACGGCCCCTGACCCTCACACGGATCACCGCCTCGGGGATCGGTATGGACTCCAGGAGGAGTGGTGCGGCGGGGTCGCAGAGGGTGTTGCCGGTGATGGTCTTCTTGAGGCCGACGAGGGCCACGATGTCCCCGGCCTCGGCCGAGGTCATCTCCTCGCGCTCCCGGGCCTTGATCCGCATGATCCGGCCGATACGCTCTCGGTGACCACCGGTGCTGTTGAGCACGCTGTCACCGCTCTCGATACGCCCGGAGTAGATCCGGATGAAGGTCTGCTGCCCCACGTAGGGGTCGTGGATAATCTTGAACGCCAGGGCTGAGAAGGGATCCGTGGCCCTCGGATAGCGGCTGTGGCTCTTGGAGGAATCGTCGGTCGAAGTGCCCACCACCGCACCGGCCTCCACGGGAGACGGGAGATAGTCGACCACCGCGTCCAGAAGGAGTTGCATCCCGCTGTTCTTGAACGCGGCGCCCGCGAACGCTGGAACGATGAGCATCCGCCCCACCGCGTCCCGGGTCACCCGGCGGATCTCCTCCGGGGAAATTTCCGCGCCTTCGAGATAGGCCTCCATGAAATCGTCGTCGAACTCGGCCAGGGCTTCGAGAAGTTGCTGCCTGGCAGCACGGGCAGCGGGGGCCACGTCCTCGGGAATGGGTATCTCGTTGCGCTCGTAACCCTCGTAGGACCAAGCCTTCATGTCCACGAGATCCACGACGCCATAGAAGACGTCATTGTCCATCAGGGGGTACTGGTAGGCCATAGCGTTCGCATCGAGGACGTCCCGCATGGACTGGATGGTGCCATGGAAGTCCGCACCGGCGCGATCCATCTTGTTGATAAACGCTATGCGGGGCACCCGGTGGAGATCAGCCTGGGACCAGACCTTCTCAGATTGGGGCTCGACGCCGCCCACCGCGCAGAACACAGCGACCATACCGTCGAGGACCCGAAGCGCACGCTCCACCTCAATGGTAAAGTCCACGTGGCCGGGGGTATCGATGAGGTTGATCCGGTGGTCCCTCCAGGAGCAGGAGATGGCCGCGGAAGCAATGGTAATCCCCCGCTCTTGCTCCTGCTTCATGAAATCCATGGTGGCTTGGCCGTGGTGGACCTCGCCGGTCTTGCGGATCACCCCAGCGAGGAAGAGGATCCGCTCCGTTACGGTAGTCTTGCCAGCGTCAATGTGCGCTGCAATGCCGATGTTACGTATTTCTGAGAGGCTGCTCATGCCCCCTCCTTTCAGTCTTCTTCCTGTCTTCCGCCCGAAGCGGCGGTGAAGTCGGCGCATAATGCTGATCAGATGGCCGGTAGTCAAGCTCAGATTAGGTTCTTCCAGCATCTACTGGTACCTCGACTGGGCTTGAAGTAGAGTTTGTACCGATATAAAAGGGGGAGCTATGTTCGTGAGAGCCTGCCTGTTGTTGATCCTGGGGTTCTTCGTCGGGGCCTGTGACTCGTCCGGCGGGGGCGCGGCTGACGCGGCACCTGATCTCACCACCGGAGACATAGCCTCAGATGGCTATCGTGCAGAGGTTCTGGTCGAAGACACGACCGTCGAGGACCTGCCCTCAGCGGATCTGCCGCCGGACATTCCCGAGTCCGAGGTGGACCCTGATCCCGGCTGTAACGATGATTTCTGCGCTGCAGGACCTGAGCACGCACCTGATCCGGCAGCTTGGGGTCCCTTCCCTGTCGGGGGCTTGACCACGACGGTGGAGCTCGTCGACTGGCAGGGCCATCCGCGGACGATTCGCGTCGAGATCTGGTACCCCACCACCGACCTCTACGCGGATGGCCCCTTCGAGGACATCGACCTCTACGCGGACGCTCCCGATGAGTACAAGGAGATCCTCGAACCGTACGCTGGCGAGATCCCCCCCATCCCGGTCCAGGTGTCCCGCGACACTCCCATGCGACGCTGAGATGGTCCCTATCCTGTGGTGCTGTTCTCCCACGGCGCGTATGGGGTGCGATTCCAGAGCGTCTTCTACACCGTGCCCCTCGCTAGCCACGGATACATCGTGGTCTCCATGGATCACACGGGGAACGTCCTCTACGACATGTTCGGCCCCGCGGGCTTCAGCGAGGACGGGCTGGTGCATTCGGCCCTGAACCGACCCTTGGACAGCGTGGCCACGCTGGATGAGATCCTGGCGCGCAACGAGACCCCCGGGGCTCTCCTCGAGGGGATGATACGTCCCGACGCTATCGGTTTGTCAGGGCACTCCTTCGGCGGATACACGAGCTTCCACATGGGCTTCTCGGATCCCCGCATCAAGGCCATCGTTCCCCAGGCGCCCGCTACGGGGATGCTCCCGATCATGGGTTTCAACTTCGCGGACTTTCAGATCCCCGTGATGGTGCAAGCGGACGCGCTCGACGGGACCCTGCCCCCCGAGCTGGAGATGCGCCCCGCGTACGAAGGCGTGCCGCCGCCCAAGTTCTGGTTCTACCTCAAGACAGGGGGGCACTTCACCTACTCGAACATCTGCCAGTTGGACCTCCTGCACATAGCGGAGGATCTGGGCATCGAGGGTGCGGACAACGCGCTCGACGATGGCTGTGCGGAGTTCAACATCCCCGTGGAGGAGGCCCACCCCATAATCAACCAGTTCGCCATCGGGTTCTTCAACTACTACCTGCGCGGCAGCACAGGCTCCCTCCAGTACTTCGACGCGGCCGCGGCAGAGTTGTACTCCAACGCGCTGGAGTACGAGTACGAGATGTGATCTCCGTAAATGCGAAAGACAGCGTTCTGGACCAACTCTCCTCAACAAGTGGCGGCGAAAGTGGGAACTGGTTGTTGCCGACACAGCCCCCTCATCGTAAAATAACTTGGACGGAGGCACTCATGAACGTGGAAGACATCATCGTCCTCTTGCGAAAACACCAGTCGTCTCTGCACGCCAGCGGGGTCGTCTCGGTCTCGTTGTTCGGCTCGGTTGTCCGGGGCGAATCGCATTCCGGGAGCGACATCGACATACTCGTCGAGTTCGGACACCCGGTTGGGTTGTTCGAGTTCGTCCGCCTCAAGGCAAAGCTGGAGGAAATCCTCGACAGACCAGTCGATCTCGTGACCCGCGACGCGCTCCACCCCGCCATGCGGGATTCGATCCTCGCCGAGGCCGTCCATGCCGCGTAGGGAATGGTCTTTTCGTATCGCTGATATCCTCGAACGCATCGAGCGAATCAAAGGATACATCGAGGGCATGACGGA
>CAYOTU010000392.1:0-3920 GCA_964406905.1 uncultured Myxococcales bacterium
GGCGATGGGACTTGAACCCGCAACCTGCTGATTACAAATCAGCTGCTCTACCGAATTGAGCTACGCCAGCACAGAATGTCAAAGAACGCCCACCACGGGCGTCAATCTGAGCCCCGAGTTTCTACGCAAACACAATGCGTTTGTCAAGGGATTTCTCAGAGGGGAAGTCAGGTCTTTTTTGATGTCTCTTCGGCGAGCTTTCGAAGGAGGTCCGAGAGGCGCCTGCGGAGCTGCGGCAGGTTGGCGAGGGGCAGGGCCGCCACGCGGTTCGCAATGTCCCGGGCCAGGGGAAGGTCGCCTCGGTTTGCCGCTGCCTGAGCCTGGGAACTCCAGCGGGAGAACAGGGTCACCACGCCCTTCTCCAGGCCCTTGGCAGAATCAAGGCGTGTGCCGCAGGGAGGCGACCAGAGCACCTCGTCCTGAACGGATTGGTGCCGGCCAAGCTGTTTCAGGCGTTCGTTCACGTCCTGGCGCGCTCTACGCGTCAGCCCGTTGACCAGGTCCTTTGCCGACTGCTGTGCCTGCCGACGCACCCGATCCCGAACCAAATCCTTCTTGTCGTTCTGGTCTTTCATTCCTCCGCCTCCCCTTTAACATAGCAGGAGCCCCTGGATTTGCAACCAGTGACAACGATTCTCCAGCGTTGATTCTTTCGGTGACCCGGGTATACTCTCGTGACTCGCGGGCCTCGCGCACGCGACACGTATAATTGAGGGAAAAGTTCAGCCCGAAGAGGTTACCATGCTTATTATCACCCGGCTCACTGAATCCCGCCGCGTAGCGCGGCTGCTTGTCGCCGTCGGTCTTGTCCTCCTGGTCGCTTGCAGTGGGGGCGATCAAAAGCCGGACGGGGACAACATCTCCGGCGATGTCTACCCGGACGATACACAGGCCGACGTCACCGTGGATACGTCGCCCGGGGACCAGACCCCCGAGGTGGCTCCCGACATCCCGGAAGACAGTATCGACGACATCCCCGAGGACGAGCACGTCGACCTGAACGATGACGCTGACGTGCTCCCGGACGTGGGCCCCTGCGGCGGGACCTGCGACGACGGCGATCCCTGTACACTGGACGAATGCGATCCGGAAGTCGGCTGCGTCAACACCCCCATCGAGGGGTGCTGTCCCGGCCAGTTCCCCTTGGAGTTGGGCTTTGAGGGCGACGCACCCCTGGGCGAGGGGACGATAGAGGATCTGGTGATCGCGTATCCCGACGCGCCGGACCTGGTTCCCCTCACCTGGCAGGTGGTGGACGACAAGGTCTGGTCCGGTGAGGCCAGCCTCTTCTTCGGCAACCCTGGGATGGGCAACTACCACAACGATCACCGGGTAGCATCAAGCTTCGTCACCGCGCCCGTGCCGCTCGAAGTTGGCTTTGTACACAGCCTGTCCCTCCAGGCCTGGATCGAGGTGGAGGAGGGGATCTGGTCCGACTACCTCGTGATCTTCGCGCAGGTGAACGGCGATGAGATCCCGATCTGGTCCAAGGACGACTTCAACGTCACCATGGGGCAGTGGAACCTCGTGACCGCAGACCTGACCCCCTTCGCGGGCCAGACCCTCTCCCTGGTGTTCCTCTTCGACTCCCACGACGAGAAGGAGAACTTCGGCCGCGGCATCTATCTGGACGACATCACCATCGAGAAGGCCTGCGAGCCCCTGACCTGCACGGGCCTCGCAGATTGCTTCACCCTCTCCCCCTGCCTGGACGGGGAGTGCGTGGGCGGGGAGTGCGTTTACTCCTGGGATCCAGAGTGCTGCCTCTCACCCGCGGAGTGCGAGGACTGGGACGGCTGCACCCTCGAGTTTTGCGATGAAAACGTCTGCTACAGCCAGTTGAACCCTGATCCCGCCTGCTGCAACACCAATGAACAATGCGAAGATGAAGACCCGGTCTGCACCCTGGACGTGTGCAAGAACAACACCTGCACCTACCTGCCCACGGGGGAGGCGGGCTGCTGCCAGGCCGACGTGGACTGCGACGACACTGATCCCTGCACCAAAGATATCTGTAGCGAGCAGGCCTGCGTCTACATCAACCTCTGTTGCGCGACGGACGATGAATGCGACGACGGAGACGACCTCTGCACCAGCGACGTCTGCGTCGGTGGTGCCTGCTACTTCGTGGCGACCGGCGCGGACGGCTGCTGCGTCGAGCAGCTTGTGGCCGAGACTTTTGAGGACGAGTCCACGCCGGACTTCTACCTGGAGACCAGCCTCGGCGGGGCCGAGTTTATCGTGCAGCCCGGCGATTCCTACGGCGGCAGCAAGGCCCTGATCCTCGAGGCCGTCGATCCCTCGGGTTCCTTCACGGCGAGCGCGACGTTGAGCGTGGGGGAGATCCCGCCTCAGGGGGCGACCCTCGAGTTTGCGTTCAAGGTCTCCATGGTAGCGTCGGGGAATTGCGGACAGAACGAGTTCCGGGTGCGTTTAGGCACCGAGATCCTCTATTCGGCCTGCGCTTCCATGTCGAATTACCTGCCGGTGAACGTGGACCTGTCCTCATTCGCTGGCCAGCCTGGCCCCGTGATCTTCGAGTTCGAGGTCAACCCCTCGGGCTCAGGGACCTACTGGGCGGGCATCGACAGCGTGGTCTTTTCCCAGGACTGCTGCTCAGCGGACGCGGACTGCGACGACGGCAACCCCTGCACAGCGGATGTCTGCCCCGGTTCCAACGCGATCTGCCAGTTCCCTCCGATCGAGGGCTGTTGCCTGAGTTCAGCGGAGTGCGACGATGGGGACGTCTGCACCGAGGACGTCTGCACCGGGGCCAACGTCTGCGAGCATTTCAACCTCTGCTGCGAGAGCGACGCTGAGTGCGACGACGGGGACGACGTCTGCACCAATGACCTCTGTATCAATAGCTTTTGTGAGTACATCCCCTCCGGGGCCGCGGGCTGCTGCGTGCCCTTGACATGGCAGGACACCTTCGAGGCGGGCATCGACGGCTGGACGATCACCGGAGGCAGCGGAGATTTCGGCTGGCAGGCCAGCCAGGCAAAGGCCGTGAGCGGTTCCTTCAGTCTGGCCTACACCAACGCAGCGGGGACAGCGTACAACGACGACGCGTTCGGCACAGCGCTGTCCCCGTTCTTGGATCTGCCGGACCAGTCCGGGGTGGCCGTGACCTTCCAGCTCTGGTACGAAATCGAGAGCTGCTGTGATGATTTGGACCTTTTCCTTGTCACCGACGCGGGGGACATCAACCTCGGGAACTGGGCCGGCACCAGCGAGACCTTCTGGCAGGAGGTCTCCATCGACGTCACCGAGTGGGCCGGCCAGACGGTCCAGTTCCGCTTCGAGTTCGAGTCCGACGGATCCGTGCCCTACGCGGGGCCGTTCATCGACGACCTCTCCATCACCCAGGAGTGTTGCTCCGACGACGCGGAGTGCGACGACGGGAATCCCTGCACCGTGGACACTTGCCCGGGAATCGACAGCCTCTGCGCGTTCATTCCCATCGAGGGCTGCTGCACCACCGACGAGGAATGCGGCGACGGTGACCCCTGCACCCAGGACTCCTGCACCTCGGCGCAGGGCGGAGAGTGCTTGAACATCTGGATCTGCTGCGAGTCCGACGACGACTGCGACGACGGCGAGGACGTCTGCACCGAAGACGTCTGCGTGGACAGCTTCTGCCAGTTCATCTTTACCGGCGCGCCGGGCTGCTGCCAGCCCCTCCTCTGGGAGGACGCGTTCGAGAATGGCCAGGGCGAGTGGGTCTTCAGCGGCGGCGACGCGAGCCATTTCTGGCATCTGAGCACCGTGAAGTCCCAGGACGGCGCCACTGCGCTGCATTACGGCGACCTGGCGGGGGGCGACTACACAAATGACCAGGACGGCGTAGCGCTCTCTCCCCTGATTGAGCTTGGCGTCCAGCCGGGCCTGGCCCTGAACCTATGGGTCTGGTACGACAC
>CAYOTU010000393.1:0-3858 GCA_964406905.1 uncultured Myxococcales bacterium
GTGGAGGTCGATAGAAAGCGCTCGTAGTGGCCCAGATCCAGGTCTGTCTCCGCGCCGTCATCGGTCACGAAGACCTCGCCGTGCTGGTAGGGGCTCATGGTGCCCGGATCCACGTTGAGGTAGGGATCGGTCTTGAGAATCGTGATCCGCAGGCCCCGGGCCTCGAGGATCGCACCGATGCTGGCCGCGGTGAGTCCCTTGCCGAGGGACGACACGACGCCGCCCGTGAAGAAGATGTATTTGGTTTCCCTCAAGGTCATAGCAGCCTCCCTTTTGAGAAAAAAAAGGAAACCTATCATCCCCCGGCCCGTGAGGCCCCGGGGGTGAAGCTGCTACAAGATGGCGTGGTTCTCTAGAGGCTACCCTTGAATTTTGGCGCCGGCTTGAAGGTGACGGTCTTGCTCGCTGCGATGGTGATCTCCGCGCCCGTCCGCGGGTTCCGGCCCTTGCGCGCTGCCCGCTCCTTCACCTTGAAGGTACCGAAGCCCGGGAAGGAGAAGGCCCCATCCTCGGCGAGATTTGTCTTGATGGTCCCGAAGACCGCGTTTACCAGGACCTCGATGTCCTTCTTGGTGTAGTCCCCACTCACGGCGCTGATCAGTTCGGTTTTGGTCATCGGAAACCCCCTTTTCGGTAAGAATGACCTAGTTGCTCTGGACTTTGCCCTTTGTCCTACCAATTTCGTAACACCGGATGTCAGGAACGACAAGCAAAAAATGCAGGGCTGGGTTCAGTCAGCGGAGAAGACCTGGAATTGGAGGGTGATCGAGTCCTTGGTGGCCTTCTTGATGAAGACCCGGGTGAAGGTGTCGGAGAGGTTGTTCTCGATGACGAAGCCCCAGCCGGTTTCCGCACCGTTGATCATGTCCCGATCCACGTCGGAGGGGATGTCCGCTGGGAGTTCCTGGATGGAGCCGAAGGTCTGGGTGACGCCACCCGAGGTGCGGAAGAGCTTCAAGTGCTTCTGCTTGCTGATGGTCGGCCCAGCGCCCGCCTGGCAGTCCAGGCCCTTCGAACCCGCGTAGCAGATCAGGTCTACCTTCAGGGGGTGGCCGTCAGCGACCAGAGATCCGGCAGCGAAGTCCACGCCCTGCTCAGCCTTGAAGGTCACCTGGGAGATCTGCTGTTGGATCATCGGCAGTTCTGGCTCGGCCTCTGCGGGGGGGACGACCTCCGGATCCTCCTCGCCAGTGTCGGTCGGGGGTACTGACTTGGCTTTCTTAAGCAAGAGCGCGATCTGGGATTCCATGGGAGCCTCGAGTTCCAGGTCGAGGGTCTGCTCGGCCTGGGTCAGGACCGTCAGGCAGTCCTGGGATGTGCAGGAATGGTCTCTGATCGCCTGGTAGGCCTTTACCAAGCCTGCTGCCTCCTGCGAGGACAACTCCCACACCCGGATCACGCCTGGCTCAGCGCAGGGATCCTCGAAGCTGGCCACCTGGTCCATGGGCTCCACGTTGAGGGTCGGGCAGCTTACCTCCGTGGCCACGCCCTGGTACGTGATCTTCACCGGCGAGTCCTGATCTGTCTCTGCCGTACCCAGGACGTAGTCCGCCTCGTCTACGTCAAGCGGCGTAGTGGGGTCGCCCCCGCAGCCCGTAGCCTCACCTGTAGCCGCACCAGACGGCGTCTGTAGCCCACCAAAGACGAGCACTGCAATTCCTGCCACCAGCGCCAGCCCCATCGTGATCAGCATCGCCTTATGTCGCATGATTTTCCTCCAGGTTTCCACGGCCCTGAGCCTCTACGGACCGACCTCGATTGCCTTTACCCTATTTCATGACACATTTTTTGGTTGTGGACAACCACTGCGTACCCGATACTGACGAAGCGCTCCGACTGCTGAATGACCATGGAATCCGGAGGGATCTACGTGGGACGAACCGCCCAGGTTCTGCTCGTGACCAAGAAGAGCTTCTACCAGCTCTATGGGCTGGAGAAAAAGGAGCCGCGATTTCTTGAGATGATGGCCCGGAACGGGAAGCGGGCCGCTGACCTGCGGCGTGCGCATGATGAGAATATTCGGGCCAGCGAGGCCGTTGAGGCCTTTCTGGTTGGGCGCGGGGTTACTTATCGGAAGGGCGGGCCGCCTGGCCCTGAGTTGGACGGGAAGTTTGACTTGGTCGTGACCGTGGGGGGCGACGGGACATTGCTGGACGCGTCACACTGGCTGCGGGAGACCCCCGTCGTCGGGATCAACTCCCGGCCCGACTTCAGCGTGGGGTGGTTTTGCACTGCTACCTTTGCGGACTTCAAGGAGCGCTTGGCCCCGATCCTTGCAGGGGAGGTGCAGCATCGGCTCCTCGACCGGTGTATCGTTGTCGTGGACGGGAAGGATATCCCTCCGCCAGCGCTCAACGACTTTCTGTTCACCGCGGCCAACCCCGCCTCGTCAACGGTCTATTCCATCGAGTTGGAGGGGCGGCACGAATTGCAAAAGAGCTCGGGGATATGGGTCTCGACCCCCGCGGGCTCCAGCGCTGCTACCCTGGCCGCGGGCGGAACGCGGATGCCCCTGGACGCGGAGATGCTGCAGTTCGCTGTCCGGGAGATTTTCCGGCGGCAGGCTCCCCAGCGTTTGCTGCGGGGAACCTTCACCAGCGGGCTGCGAATTACCAACCTGACCCCGGAAGCGGCGGTCTGGGTGGACGGCGGGCATATCCGCCACGATATTTGTTACGGGGACGTGATTGAGCCCCGGTTGTCGCCCCATCCGCTCAGGATCTACCTGCAGGCGGGGGTGGGGGAGAGGGGGAACCGTTGAGACGTTTTCTGATTATCGTTCTCACCATCCTTATAGTCGTCTTTATCGTCCTTGTGCTGGCGGTCCTCGGACTCTATAAGTCCGGGTACCATCCCCTCGGGGAGGACGTCCTTAGCGTGGAGCAGGGGTTGTGGGCGGACGAGGAGCCGGATTCAGGCACGGGGAAGGGCCTGCGGATCCTCTTCGTGAATTTGAACCACGGTCTCGGGCGAGACACGATCTGGTATGAGCGAACCCCGCCGACCGAGGTTGCACACGATACGAAGGAGATCTCCCACCGGCTGGAGATGGTGGTGGGGCTGGTCCGTGAGCAGGCAGCGGACGTGCTGGTCCTTCAGGAGGTGGATTTCGGCTCAAAGGCCACCGGGGAGAAGGATCAGGCCGAGATCCTGGCCCGGCGTCTGGGCTGGGCCTACATCGCCCGGGCCCCGACCCAGTCAAGCCCGTATCCGCTCTATCCCGAGCCCTTTGTCTTCAACGTGGCGGGGTGTCTCGACACAGGCTTGGCCGTGATCAGCCATCAGCCCATCAAGAAGAGCGTGCTCTATCCCCTCCCGGGATCCCAGGATAGGAGCTGGACCGACGACGCGTTCGGGCCCATGGCGATCGTCCACGAGGTTCGGATCCGGGCCACGGAGGACCGGGAGCTCAAGATCCTCCAGGTGGTCCTGGATCGCGACGATCCCGAGGCCAGGGAGCGCCAGGCCGGCGCAGCCGCTGAGTGGATAGCGGACCGGGATCACTACGACGCAGTGGTCTACGCTACCACCTGGGCCGAGCCTTTCCAGCGGCCGGCGAGCCCCGAGGAGGCGCAGCGCCTCGGGAAGGTGGAGTACACCATGGACCTGCTGCGCCACAAGAATGTTCTGAAGGACGCGGTGGCTGACCAGGTCTTTTTCAAGGACCCCGCGCCCTACAGGACTTGGCTGGGCGGGGAGGATGCTACGCCCACGCGGCGTTTCGACTACCTTCTCCTGGGCGCGTCGATCAACGTAGCAAAGCCTGAACTCCTTGACCCGGTTCCGGACCTCTCGGATCACGTCCCCCTCCTGCTGGAGTTTGACCTTCCTTGACCGATATCGTCACCCTGGAGACCG